>JAQWSU010000010.1 GCA_029243025.1 Pirellulaceae bacterium
CGCACGTTGCTCATAAAGCTGGTTAACGCGCTAGCTGAATTACTCAACCGCCAGAATTTATTCCCCTCCATCGGATGGAGGCGATTGCAAGCAGCGTTCTCATCGGTTCCCCCTCGTCCCGTTGAAGTGTGTAGCACGTCCACCAGTACAGCAGGATTCCGCAAAGCTGTCCAACAGAATCGCTCAGGTACCACCTACTGAAATGGTACCTGAAATGGTTGTTTTGACGCCCTACCCGCAGAGCCTCGTTTTGAGCCTTGTATAGTAGGTCTAGCGGGTTTTCAATCTTCCTGAAATAGTGGATTTAGACCGTGAGCTCAACCAACATACTTTGGTAGTTGCTGCCAACCTGCGGATCGCCGCTTCGCAATCAGCGGACAATCGTGTTCGGTCGTAAGGATTCGTTTATGACCAACTACCTTGCGAACGATGTGAGGCTTCGACAATCGAAGAAACAGAGTTCGGACTGGTGGCCACCTGGCTTCGTGACAAATAGGCAGAAGATCCATCGGTCGGTATCTGGCTTTCACGCCACGACGGTGCATCGTGGCCCCAGCGCGATATTCATGACACGCGCTGGGGAAGTCACTCATCCCACAGCTGCGATAAGCTATGAAGCCCGACGGCGCACCCAAGCCACGGCAAACAATCCAATCAAGCTCAATAGCACGCCACTGGGTTCGGGGACAGCGTTGACCGCGGCGCCCTTGGGCGGCAGCTCGAATCCTCCTGCCGTGAATGCAATCACAAAGTCACCGCTATTGAAATCCAAATCGCCGTTCCAATCACCGTCACCCCAAGTTGAATTACCTTCTACCGCATCTTCGTATTTACCAATGGTGAAGACAGCAACGAAATCTCCCGAGTCAAAAACACCGTCGAGATTCGAATCGCCCACATAACTATTGGCAAGCTCTTCAATCCAAAAGATGCGATCGTCCTGGTTAACCACCCCATCGCTGTTCACATCAAAAGTTACATCGTCACCACCGGACAGTACCTTAATGGTCAACAGATCCATATCGGCGGCCGTTAGAACACCATCGTTGTCAAAGTCACCTGGAACCACGCCAGCATTCGACGTCAAAGTGTAGTCGTCAGCACCAAGTTGACCGGTCACTGAAAAATGCGCACTGAAATCTGCGCCATCAACCCCACTCTTTCCATTCGACTGCAACACACCACGATCCCAAAGCGCTTCGTACGTAATCGGATCATCAATTCCCTCCCAGACCCCATCCTCATCCACGTAGGCAAATACGATGCCGGATTCATCGACGGTGATCGAACCAGGCCCGGTGAAATTAATGGCGTAGGTTGGCTGATCGACCTCCTCGGTGTAATGGTTTGTGAATACCAGATCAGCTGAGATCGGTGCTTCGGTAGCAGCTGGCATATCACCACCTGTCAAATCAATCATTCCGTCGTCGATCGTCAAAATCACCTCCGTCCCATTGGCAGCGACATCCGCCCAAGCCCCAAACCACAATTCACCCTCATTTTCTAAGCGACCGCCGTTGGTAATGAAGACATGGGTCTGCTGATAATCAAGCTCCGACTCGGGCTCATTAAACCGATCATTACCCTGCCATGATCCGAAAATTAGCGCTCCCCCTCCTTCATCAGCAACCGCGCCGACACGTCGAAGTGTACCGCCATCGAGCGTCAGTACGGAAAGATCTAATTCCGTCCATCGATTCTCTGTCCAATCATCATTGGCGGATTGCGTCCAAACAGCCCCATTCGAAATGGTTAACGTGCTTCCTTGGAACATTTCGAAATCTTTCTGGAAATCATCGGCATGATAAGTGACCACCGAATCGGCACCACTGATGATAATATTCTCCATCTCATCTTCATTGACCGTGCTGCCCCACCCATCCGATCCATCGAGCACTCCTGTGAGTTCGATAATCTCATTGCCGCCATTCCAATTCAAATCTTCCCAACTACCTTCTCCTCCATCCCAAACAATGTCGATGGCCAACACCGGCGTACTAATCATCAACAAAACCAACAATGAAAACGACTGTTTGATGCATATCATGGAAAACCTCTCTCGAACAAAATATCGGGACTGCAGTTTCTGTAGCCAGTTGTACCAACTCATTTTCATATGAGAACCATTGCGTAAAAATAAATCCTACAAACAAACGCCTTCTGCTGAGAATTGTCGCCCCAAAGCCATCGTCTCACTCGCTAAACTAGGCAACAAACTCAAGTCCGCGGTGAATCCGATGACAAACCAGTAACCTGCCTGCCCCCCGATACTGAAAAGCACCGCGACATTATGTCGAAAGAAATTCCAGAAATTTGCACTTCGATCGATGTGGCTCGAATGCTCAAGAGAGATAAGATTAGGACAGATCCATGAAATTCCCAGCTCATTCACTTGATTCACAACGCTACACGGAAACATTTGAAGTGTTTGTGAATCGCTCCCATGAATATGACGCCGTCATCGATCAGTTGGTAAACGTCACTGGCTGTTGCCCGCCAAACTACAGCTGCCTGGACATCGGCGCTGGAACGGGCAAAGTGATCCTCGATTGGCAATCCCGGGGTACTCCCCTGCCCCAGCGATATGTCGCGATCGAACCCTTTGCCGACCATATTCGTTCGCTGCGTGACACATTAACTGATCTGGAAGTTGAAAGTGAATTGATCGAAGCCAAATTCACCCCTGACTTTCGGATCACCGAACGCTTCGACCTGATCGTTTTGTCACACTCCTGTTACTGGTTAACGAACCCCATTCAATGCCTATTGAATGCTGACAAACAACTGAATGCGAATGGTAAACTCATCGCGATTCTGCAGAGTCCGATTGGTGGATATCCTTTCTTCCAGCTGTTCAATCCCTATCTGGATCGCGATACGCCCATTGGTCCGGACCATGGCTTCTCGAGCTTTGAACTTGTCAACGGACTTCGTGAGGCAGGACTGGATCCAATCCTTGACATCGAATCATCCTGGATGGACCTAACGGGACTCTTTACCGAGGATGCGACAAGGGAACGGGACGAATTCATCTCCTTCCTGCTTCAAGTCGAGTTTTCGAAAATCTCAGAGCCTCTCAAATCTGACGCTGTGACTTACCTCCGGGGTGCTTGTATAGAAATTGACAGCAAGCTTGTCTGGCATCATCCCACCGCTTCCGTTCAATTGAACGCAACGAAGCCTTTCTAACCGCCTGAGCAAGCTACGAAGAGTGAGGCAAAAATTTCCTTTCGAATCATCGGCTGCCCGGAATGTGCGAGCAGGCGATATTTTCAGCGAGAAACCAAAGTCAAACGTTGCTTAAGCTGAATACGGTATTGGTCTAAGCAACCGATTACACAAAATCTTCAACCAGTCGACCGATTTTCCTGCGAAAACTCGATAAACTACGTGCTGGCGGAAATTTATTCGCAGGATTGAACGGCCATTTCGAGGGGAGCCGTATGTCATCAACCATGCTATGGCAACGATTGATTTTTGTTTTTGCGATTGGGTTGAGCCTAACCATTTGTCAAATCTCGAGTGGTTTAGATGAATCGGTAATCGCAATCAACGGACAGGCGAGTCGGGAATTACTTGGCGACGGCACGAATGTCGTGGTTGGGGTGATTGATTCCGGAATTGACGACACCAATGCAGCGTTCACTCAGCCGGATAGCCTGGGGCGACAACGTCTCGTCGCCGAAAAAAATTTCGTGACGACGGAACCCGATAACACGGGTCATGGTGTCCACTCGCATGGCACGGCAGTGGCAGGTATCATCCTCTCGCGCGACCCAAAATACACCGGACTCGCACCGGATGCACGCTTCTTAAACGCGCGCGCACTCGACGCTCGCAATCGATTTTCCAGTGCACAATGGGTGGAAAACGCAGCTGCTTGGGCAATTAATAACAACGCAGACATTTTGAACCTAAGTTTGAACCTATTTGGCACCTCGAGCTGGAGTTCAAGTGGAGATCCTCGAATGGATAGGATACTTGATTGGGCAGCGTATTCGAAAGATCACGCGGTTAGCTCTGCCATTTGTGTTGGCAATATCCACGATGGAGCGAACGGAAAAACCACGCCACGTTCACCCGCAGGAAGCTTCAACGGTATCATCGTAGGACATACCGTAGGACAGCCGCGCAATGATTACGATCAGGTCCATCACGATAGCGCATTCGGCCCCACCTCTGATAACCGCATGAAACCCGACATCGTTGCACCAGGCAAAGGCATCACGACAACTACGAGTGACTCGGAGTCCTTCAGCAGTTGGACCGGCTGTAGTTTTGCCACCCCGCATGTGGCTGGTGTATTAACCCAATTGACGGACTACGGAAAAGCTAACTCATTGAGCACATCGCCAGCAGTTCTGAAAGCGAACCTGCTAAACAGTGCTGATAAGAATGTGAGAAATCGAGCGATCGAGCCATGGGCCCCCGGTCAAGCAACAGTAACCGACGGCGTATGGGAGACCCATTCGCCCCTGAATCCGGAGACGGGGGCAGGCCGAGTGGACGCACTGGCTGCCGCACACCAGTACCGAAGTGGACGTCAATCGCCAGGCATGGTAGAGCTCACCGGTTGGAACTCAAGCACTGTCAGCGGTGAAGGACACGAAGCGTACGAGCTTGACATCAATCCGGGTGAAGCAACCCGTTTGACAACGACCCTGACCTGGCTTCGACACGTTGAACGGATCAAACCTCCACGGGGCAACGTTTCGTTCCAGCCCAGCGATGCTTTGGACAATCTCGACCTTCAGCTATTTCGCGATAACAATCTCATCGCGCAATCCATCAGCATGGTTGACAACGTTGAGCATATCCATTGGACGGTTGACGAACCTGGTCGCTACCAGATTCGAGTCACTCGCAAAGAAAAACCGGACACAGGAATTGACGAAGAATACAGTCTCGCCTGGCGAGTCACCGGTTTGCCGGGTGATTTCGATGCAGACGGACGGTTACTTGCCCATGACATCGATCAATTAACTGAGCAAGTCAGTTCGAATTCAAACGACCCTTTTTATGATCTGAATCAGGATGGCATGGTTGATCAACGCGACCGACGGGTTTGGGTAGAAGAGCTTGCTGGGACTTACTTTGGGGACGCAAATCTAAATCAAGTCTTCGACACTTCCGATCTGGTTCTCGTATCCCAGAGTGGGGAATTTGAGGATGGCCTGCTCAACAACTCGACTTGGCAAACGGGTGACTGGAATGGAGACGCCGAGTTCGACACGGCCGACTTCGTAGCCGCTTTTCAACACGGCGGGTATGAGACAGGACCGCGACTCGCCACTCACTCGGTTCCCGAACCCAATTCAGTGATTTTGCTTTGCATCGCCGCAGCCTGTGTCTGCCAGGTTCTCCGCAAACCTATTCGAGGCCTTCATTGAATCGTTACCAGCGACAAACCACTGGCACAAGTCAACGGTCGCGATTTCGATAATGTCATCACGAATGATTCGATGGTGAGGAAGCATCGTCAGTCGCTCCGCCCTCAGATTCCGCCGTGAAGCCCGTACAATCCAAAACAGGCTGGGGGGGATACTTCGCGAAACGATCGTCCGAAAAAGCCAGCCGACAGAGTAGAAATCGGCTTCCGGTCCCAGAAACTACCGCGCGAAGATGCGAACATCGCTCACAAAGGCTCATGTAATTCTGACTCGACGTTAATAAAATAGATGAGAACCAACGCCTGACAGTGTATTTTAATAGTCGACTCATCGATACACTGTTTTTCAAGTGATGCTGATTATGGTTCGATTCTCAATTTTCGTTTTAATCTCTGTGGTCAGCCTTACATCTTCCGGCCAGGCGGAAGATTGGCAGCTGTCCAAAGTTCCGCACGTTTGGAAGTCGATGTCGAGTGGATCCGGGCAAACGCACTGGTGTCGCTGCGTTGTAAAATTGCCTGCGGCCTGGGCAGATCGACCAATCCAGTTGTTTGTAGAATCGGTCGATGATGCACGAGAAATCTTCGTCAATGGGGAATCAATCGGTCGATTAGGCAGCTTTCCTCCCGAATATCGTAGTGGCCTAGGACGTTCCGAACGATTCGCAGTTCCCCGCCGACTTCTATCGTTTGGGCAAGGCAATGTGATCGGGATTCGCGTCCACCAAAATCAATCGCGATCAGGTTTCAACGTGGCAGCTCCGGTTTTGTTTGCTGGTAACCAAGCAATTCGCCTCGTCGGCAACTGGGAATCAAAAACAGGAGACGATGCCCGCTGGAGTCAGATATCCGCCCGGCGGCAAATCGCCCCACAAGCGATTTTCTCAAAACCAGAGAATGCTGCTGACGTGACAGCACAACTGCGACGTCTCGACGACGAGGTAGGCGCCCTCGATCCATCAAAAAGTCTTGCGAAGATCAGCCATCCCACCGATCTGGAAGTTGACTTAGCCCTCAGCGAACCCGAAGTCCTCCAACCCTTGTCATTCAAATGGGATCAACGAGGGCGGCTCTGGGTCAATCAGTATCTCCAGTATCCCGATCCGGCTGGTTTACGGATGGTCAGCCGTGACAAATTCCTGAGAACCGTCTACGACAAGATGCCTTTGCCGCCGCCTCATCACGAAAAAGGGCGAGACAAAATCACGATCCATGAAGACACGACGGGGGACGGTGTCTTTGACTCGAGTAAGACGTTCATTGACGGGTTGAATATGGTCACTTCCTTCGCCATCGGACGTGGTGGCGTTTGGGTGCTGAATCCACCTTACCTGTTGTTTTATGCAGATAGTAACCAAGATGATTTACCCGACGGTGCGCCCGAAGTCTGCTTGGAAGGATTCGGTTTGGAGGATTCGCATTCGTTGGTGAACAATCTAAGATGGGGTCCGGATGGCTGGCTCTACGCGGCACAAGGCAGCACCGTCTCGGGACGAGTCAAGCGTTACGGAAGTGAAGATCCCGCGACAAATTCCATGGGACAATTAATTTGGCGTTATCACCCGGAACTACGTCGTTACGAAGTGTTTGCCGAGGGTGGCGGCAACGCATTTGGAGTCGAAATCGATCGCAAAGGACGAATTTTTTCAGGGCACAATGGCCAAAACACACGAGGATTTCATTACCCTCAGGGAGGTTACTTGCAAAAGGGGTTCGGAAAACACGGTCAGCTTTCCAATCCTTACACGTTCGGCTATCTCGGCCCCATGCAACACCATAAAGCTCCAAGATTCTCTCACGCTTTTGTCATTTATGAATCGACAGCCTTGCCGGCTAACTATCAAGGACAACTGTTCGCAGTCTCTCCTCTTCACGGACGTGTTGTTAAAAGCCAAGTCGGCGAACGCGGATCCACTTTCCAAACGAAAGACCAAGGCTATCTTTTTGAAAGCAGTGATTCCTGGTGCCGGCCGATCGATATCCAGGTCGGTCCCGACGGCTGTGTCTACGTCGCTGACTTCTATGAGCAACGAATCGATCACGCAAGTCATTACCAAGGGCGGGTTGATCGAACAAGTGGACGCATTTATCGTATTCGTTCCGCTTCGGAATACTCACCGGTACATTTTGACGCGACCGTTTCAAACGCCCAATTAATGAGCTGGCAGGAGCATCCCAATCGCTGGTATCGTCAAACGGCCTTGCGTTTGTTCGGTGATCGAAAAGATATCTCTCTGATCCCGCAACTCATTTCCAGATTGCGCAACCACACCGGCCAATTGGCTCTGGAGTCACTTTGGGCCATTAATCTCACTGCAGGATTAAGTGATGAACTGGCCATTGAGGCGATGCAACATGAGGACCCCTATGTACGACTGTGGGCAACTCGACTTGTTTGCGATGATGGCCAGATTTCCCCGGCTCTGGTCAAACAACTCATCCGACTTGCCCAGCACGACCCCAGCTTACACGTGCGTTGCCAGCTTGCCTGTTCCGCGCGCCGGCTTCCTGCAGATTCCTGCCTGGCGATTGTACGTCAACTGCTGACACGGTCAGAAGATCTTGATGATCCGCAACAACCGTTGCTTATCTGGTGGGCAATCGAAGACAAAGCCGATTCAGCCGAGATCGCCAAGCTGTTCAACCATGCCGAAGTCTGGGATTTACCCGTCGTCAGCAGAGATGTAATCTCGAAAATCATGCGTCGCTACGCACAAGAAGGAACGCGTGATTCGCTGCAGCGTTGCGCTGCGTTATTGCGTGCAGCACCGTCGCCTGAACATGCAAAATCACTGCTAGATGGGTTCGAACAGGCGTACCAGGGTCGCGACTTGCAGGGCATTCCCCCCGATCTTTCCAAGGCCATTATTGCGGCCGGAGGCGGTTCGCTGGAACTCCGCCTTCGCCAAGGAGACAGATCCGCATTTCAAGAGGCACTCGCTCAAATACAGGACGAAAATTCCCCCAGCGGGTTACGTGTCCAATTGATTAATGTGCTGGGAGAGTTACGCCGAAAGCCGGCTCAACAAATCTTACTCGATCGCCTTGCCCACGACTCCGACAACAACGTGCGGAATGCGATTTTGGCTGCCCTCCAGGCGTTTGATGAAAGCACGATCGCGACATCCATCTTGCACCTGTACCCCGAATTTCCCTCACCGCTGCAGAAAACGGCGCTTACCACTTTAGCGAGTCGGGAGCATTGGGCGGAACGATTGATAACTGAAGTAGAAGCCAAGCGGATTGCATCCGCAAACGTGCCGGCAGCAACCATTGGAAATCTCTGGCTGCATCGAAATAAAAATCTACAGCAACGCCTGCGCAACATCTGGGGAAACATCCCTGGAGCCACCACGGATGAAATGAGAACACAAATCGAACAGATCACTCATCTGATCAAAACCGGATCTGGGGTACCGAACCACGGGAAACCTCTCTTCATCAAACATTGCGGAAAATGTCATCGACTTTTTGAAGATGGCGGGGACATCGGACCCAATTTGACCCAGCATGACCGTTTAGATCTGAGACAAATGATCGTAAACATCGTCAATCCAAGTCTTGCGTTGCGAGAAGGATTTGAAAGTCACGTCATCCTGACAACAGATGGTCGCACGATCAACGGACTGATGGTGGATCAAGATAATCAAGTCCTCGTGATCAAAAACCATCAGGGGCAAAAACAAGTCATCCCACGATCCGAGGTGGACGATCTGTTCAAATCAGCTCGCTCACTAATGCCCACCGACACTCTCACCCCACTGACAGACCAGCAAGTCCGTGATCTGTTTGCTTACTTGCGATCCTCCCAACCCCTGCCCTGATCGGAAGCGACGAATGACGGCCGCACTTTCACTGGAATTCCCACTGCCACAATGAACCGATTCGACTTTGATTTGCAGTCGCTCGGGCAAGCCGTTAAGCTTTCGCAGGTCTTGGCAAACCATGTGAAAACGGGCCGCGAACCGAGATTCAATTCGAAACATACAGCAATTCCACTTCCCCCCAAAGGTGCGTGCCAATCATGACTAGAACTCTGAGCCGACAAGCGTATCAGCAAGTATCCAGAGTTCTTATGGTGGGCGCACTCTATCTCAGTGTATCGGTCGCCTGGAACGTGACATGCACAGCCGAAGAAACGGAGAATCGTTCGATTCAAGTCGTCATCTGGGACGAGCAACAACCCTCCCAAAAACGTGCTTATCAGATTTTCTTGGGTGAATACCTTCGCGATTATCTCATCCGTCGCCCAGGCCTCGACGTTCAATTAGTCACAATTGACCATCCCGAGAAGGGACTCAGCAAAGAGGTCTTAGATCAGTGTGATGTGCTTGTTTGGTGGGGGCACGTCCGCAACGGTGAAGTTTCGGTCGATGAAGCAAAACCGATTGTCGATCGCATCAAGCAGGGAAAGCTCGGCCTGCTCGCTTTGCATTCAGCTCATTGGGCGACGCCATTTGTCTGGGCGATGCACGAGCGAGCAAAACAGGACGCGATCCAAGCTTTACCCGTTTCAGAACGCAACGATGCTCAAATAAAATTTATCGGCCAGATCGAGCGCAAAGCGCCCCCGCGTTCGGCCTCATTGACACCCCAAGTGAACTCGACCACAAAAGAAGATGGCTCGACCATCATTCGCATGACGAGACCCAACTGCTGCTTTCCCGCCTACAAGAATCACGGTTTGAGTAGCCAGATCACGACACGATTACCGAATCACCCAATTGCGGCTGGGATTCCCACAAAATTCACGTTGAAACATACCGAAATGTATGACGAACCGTTTCACGTACCGACTCCCGACCAAGTCATCTTCGAAGAACGATGGGAGGCGGGTCAATTCTTCCGTAGCGGGTCCGTCTGGAAAGTGGGCCAAGGCGAAGTATTCTATTTTCGTCCTGGACACGAAACCCATGCGGTCTACACCGAAGCCATTCCACGACAGATTGTGGAAAATGCAATTCGCTGGCTCGGACGAGACAAATAGAGGGTCCGCGCTGGGACGGGCCCCGAGGTCGACCTAGGTGTCAGCCGCCAACAAACTGGCTAACGTTTCCTTTTGGACGATTTGTTTCTGCGCCAAACGCAACCGATCGGTCAATGCGGATCGATTCACCATTTGCTGATCGACCATTTCATACCCCACCTGAATCAGCTCTGCCGCAGAAACTTGATCGGGCGCCCTCGCGAGGGCGTAGGCAGGCTTGCTGCCAGCCACCTCATGGAGAATTCGCCTTTTGGTCAATTGCTCGGCCATTTCTTCGACCAACCCCTTCGGCAACGAGGTTGCATCAACGAGATCATCCACGGTGGAACTCTCCCCGGCCTCAAACTTGCGGGCCACGGTTTCAGTCAGCAAGACCACGGTGGTCGGCTCGACCACCATCGCAAATGATGAAAGTGGTCCGTGAACGGCAAAACGCCCGCCATGCATCGCCTGCGTGATTGCCGATACTTCGAGACCAAAAAGAACGACGAGCCACATCAAATAAACCCAGAACATGAAAAGGGGCACCAGCCCCAACGAACCGTACAACTGACTAATGGAAAGCGCATTCTGCAGATACGCACCGAAAGTTCGCTTCCCAATCTCAAGCAGCACGGCAGCTACTAAGGCTCCCATGAACGCAGCCTTGAATTTCACCTGAGTGTTGGGGAGCGCCAAATAAACAAGCAACATCACGATCCATAGAATGAACAGGCTCCAAATCAGGCTCGTCAGCGATGACACCCAACCCCAAACTTCAATCCGCGCGAAAGACGCATCAATTCGATTGTTCAAGTAAGCCCCTAACACCAACACGAGTGGACCAACGGTCAACATGAACCAATACATCGGCACGCGCCGCGTCCAGGGACGTCCACGCTGGACGCGGTAGATGGTATTAAAACTATTTTCAACGGAAACAACCAAGCCAATTGCCGCATAGATGGTCACCAGTACTCCCACCCATCCAATCGCCGCAACATTGACTTGACTCGCCTCTTGAAAGCGTTGTTGAAGCCAAACGTCAAGATTTTCGGATGCAACACCTGTTCCCAACCGAGGCACGACGCGGACATCCGTCAACCCGGCTGCAGCGAGCAGATGGTTTAGTGGTTCAACAAACCAACTTTCCATTCCCATGGCTTTGACTACAACGGTTGCCACCACCATCACCGGCAGCAGACTGAAGAGAGTTCGAAAAGCTAGTTCACCCGCCATTTGCGGAGCTCGATCGTAATTCAGCTGCAACAATCCACAGCGACCAAGATCATACAGGTAACGAGCCGTCCGCTGCCAACGATCCAATTCATCACGAGGCTGACTGATCGCTTGCCTCAATCGCTCGATCATCAGGTTGATGAATTTCCGCATTCCGAATCCCTCTCGATAAATTGGACTTCTACCACAACGCCGATCGACGCCACTACAGATTATTAAGTCTGAGCTGATTTCTGCGAAGACCGACTTCGGTGAAAACCGAGCGGCGATCCACCAATCGGGAAAATACTCTCCATCGCTAGTCTATGTTCTGATTTGAGTCGATTGAACCGTTTTTGCTCTCGCCCACCTCATGACCATGAAAAGGGTCGCTCCCTAGCCCCACCGTCCTGCATGACCGCCTTGATCAGCACCGATACATTCAGCACCGAGCATTATGGATCCTGGTTGAGTAGAGCCTGAACTTTTAATTCCAACAGGTCCGTCAACTCAGCAGCAGCCGCCTTGGAACGTTTGCCCCCTCCACTCGGATCGGATCATCAAAGGCGATCGTCACGCGACGAGTGCCACGAATTGTTGCGGTTGGCTGAATCAAATCCTCTTCAAATTTACCGAGCGTGTCCGCCATGCGTTCCACGGTAGGCAATTGGGGCACCTCATCGCCCGGATAGCTAAACACTTGGCTGACAAAACACAGGTCATCCAAATCATCATCGAGCTGTCCCAGTTCTACCGAATCGTGCGTCGACATTTTGATCGCTTCAAAACGATCAAGAATTCGCCTCCGCACTTCTCTGATTCGCTCTGGTAAGGTCGAATCCCCAGAATGACAGTGATAACGTATTTCGATATGACCTAGCACATCCTCGGTCAACAATCCAATCCTCTCAGGAAGCGTTCCTTGCCCCACAACATTCACCAGACGTTGCTGCATGAATTGCATCCGACGCCGAAATGGTCGCGACAATCGCACAAACCATGGACTCATTTTAGGCTTCCACCACTTCGGTGGTGGACCCGTGAGGTAGGGATTCATTGTCGTTGATACCTTCTTACGATCGGTTGTCGCTCAGAACCTCCGTTAGACTCATCGCCTCGCAACGCTTCGCACATGGCGCAAAATGGGAATCGTTATTCACTCAGAGCCCACTCCTTCTGATGTGATGCGCCGCACCCAAAACTTCATCCTATCAATTCATTTTGACTCGTGACAAGCAAGACCAACAACCTGCCAAACCTCCCAATTTTCACCCACGGGTCGCGGCGAATCACGAAATAGAACAAAACGAGATGCATCGAGTAGCCGTTTCCTTACGACGAAACTCCGTTATCGAGCGTCGCAACGCGACACAACCAAGCGAAATCTGGCACTGCCAGAGTGTTCTGGATGAATGTTCCTGCACCCGCTATCGACAAATGAACTAGAATTCAGTGTAGAGTTCTGCAGTCCAGATAGGCCAGCGGTGACTCGTTTTCTCCATCTATTTCGATCCGAACCGGTTCCATCGCATCATCACAGCGGAGATCCTCGATGCTCTTTCGTTTTCTCATGATTATGAGGCTCGTCTGCTTGTTCAGCCTCGCGGTGACTCACTTGGAAACTGCGGTTTCAGCAACGGAGCACTGGCCTCAGTGGCGAGGATCAACTTTTGATGGTCAGACAATCGACCAGAGTGAGTTGCCAACACGTTGGTCGGACGACTCCATTGTCTGGCGAACGAGGCTGCCCGGCATCGGACAATCCACTCCCATCGTTTGGGGTCAGCGACTCTTTGTCACATCCGCAACCACAACCGGCAAACAGCGCAGCGTACACTGCCTCGATGCTGAGTCTGGAAAAATCATCTGGACCCAAGTCATCACCTGTGCCGATCCGGCGAAACAACACCGCATGAACACCTATGCCTCGGCCAGTTGCGTAACGGACGGTACACGAGTTGTTGCATGCTTCGGACGAGCGGGCATTCACTGCTTCGATCTCGACGGTACGCCACTCTGGTCACGCACCCACCTGAGTCGCTTCCAAGGTCCGTGGGGCACGGCGGCTTCCCCAACGATCGTTGACGGGCTAGTCATTCAAAACTGTGATGCAGACCAAGACGCATTTCTAATCGCATTCGACAAACAGACGGGAAAAACTGTTTGGAAAACCAAGCGAGACGACTTCCGTGGCTGGAGCACACCTTTCGTAATTCAAGTCGGCGATCGACACGAGCTAATCTTGAATGGGCATCGGGGAATTCGTGGCTATGATCCTGAAACCGGAATAGAACGGTGGTTTTGTCAAAGCTTTAACGGGCGCGGTGCGCCGACTCCGGTTTTCATCAAAGGCCTGCTAATCGTTCTCAATGGAAAACCTGGCGACATCTACGCGGTTCAACCCGGCGGAACGGGGGACGTCACGAAAACACATCTAGCATGGCACACTCGACGTAGCGGTCGAGACTTGCCCTCGCCCACCGTCTCAGCTGGAAAGATTTTCACGGTAGGTCTCCGTGGAATTGCAACCAGTTACGAGCTGGAAACCGGTGCAGAATTGTGGAGAGAACGCTTGGGAGGCATTTACGCTGCTTCCCCCATCGTAGTCGATGGAAAATTTCTCGTTCTCAATGAAAACGGAAAATGCTTTGTGATCCAACCCGACTCAAAACTGAACATCGTCAATACAAACGAACTCGAATCCGCACGAGGCGAAATGTTTCGAGCCTCAATTGCACCCTATAAAAACCGGCTGATATTACGATCCGATCGAGCAATGTACTGCGTCAGCGACTAAGCTCATTTGGCTTTCACTCGGTCGAAATCGATAACCCAATCCACAATTCGCCAATCCATCCAATGCCAATCCGCGTCGGTGGATGAATCGCGGGTGCCGACGTACCCCAAATGGCCACCATCCTTCGTTACCATTAACTGAACAGCGGTTGGTAACTCCGTCACACCAAATGATTCGATCGGAACTAGCGGATCATCAGCGGCAGTCAAAAGTCGCGTTGGGATCGTCACCTGGCTCAGCTGTTGGTAGGTGCTACAACGCGTGTAATAATCTTTAACGTCGACGAATCCCCCGAGCGGAGCCGTGAACATTGCATCAAACTCGTACAGCGTGCGAGGGCGGAACCCCTGACGAAAAAGCTCAAATGCCGGATCCCCAACTTGCCGATTCTTAACATAACGCATTAAACTACGCACAAATGACAAATCATAAATGCGATTCCAACCGCGGCCAATGTTCTGACTACACCGCATGAGGTCAATCGGAGGCGCAACAGCAATCGCTGAATCGATTCCACCCACTCGACCCTCTTTCAATTCCACAAGCATCTTTAACAAAATCGCCGCACCGAGAGAAAATCCGACCACAGTTACCGGGGACGGCCCACAAAGCTGTTGAAGCTGGAGCAATGTCTGTCGTACGTCGTCACTGCGACCCGCATGAAATGTTTGGGTGGCAAGCGTAGCGCCCGCGCCACATCCGCGTTGATCAAGGCGAAACACGCGAAATCCACGCAGGCAAAGTTTGCTCGCGATCCGACTCATGTAGCCACTGTCATGGCAGCCAGCCAAACCATGAAGAAGCAAGACGACACGATCCCCCGTTTTCCATGGGTCCGGTCGATTATCATGCACCACCAATTGGTCACCGTCAGGTAGCTCTACGCGGTGTTGCGTGGCAGCGTCTGGCGACCGCCGCCAGAGGTAGGCCCCAGCCAATGTTTGAAGATGTCCTCCTCGGAACAGGGGATGCGGCACAAAGGCAGGAACGGCGGCAGGAACGGCGGCAGGAACGGCGACTTTTGGCATGATTTAGTAACACCTGGAAAACAGCCGCTATTTCAGAAGCAGCACCAACAGTAAGATAGGATCTTTACGACCATCGACCAATCCGTAAACTGGGACAGATCCGAAACGACCTGCGCGAGTTTCAGCCAACAAGTCCCTCTTTTCTCCCTTCGATTCGCTGAACGGAAGCAGTAGTTAAACCAGGATTGCCCTAACTGAAAGTAGGGAAACAAGGGTAATTCCCCCTTCCAGGCCTGCCTTCGCAGACCTTAATTTACCAGAGACATTCGCAACACTGCTGGAGACGGATTGATGCACAGAAATGCTGAGGAGCTTGCGGAAATCGAACGACACAAGTATTTCCTGAGTGAAAAAGAAGGACGCGATGTGGGCTGGGAGTTCGCCGAACAAGATTGGGAGGCCAACTTTGCCACCCAGTGGCGAGAAGATCAAGACTCCCGCGACTCCATGGGCCTTGAATCGGCGGTGGAGGTAGCCCAGGCCGTCGAGATCTCGGTTGACGATGCGCCGGCCGATTCCAACCTCCGGCTGGACCCGTCCGTTCCTGGGGCTTCCGGTCAATCAGGAGCTCTCAAGCGACTGTTTTCCAGATTGTTCGCCAAAAATAGTTGAAGCTTAACCACAACCTTTCTGCGGCGGGCTTGATCGAAGTGGCACGAACGGCGACTTCATCGCAATGGGGACGCTCTCCGCTCTCAAGACCAACCCGTCAGACCGCGCAATGCCTCCTCAGCCAATCGCTGAGGAGGCAAGCGGCGGCAGCGAACTAGACGCTCACCCAAGGATCCACTTCCTTGGCCAAACGTTTTCGTGCAACATGCAAACGGCGTTTGATCGTTCCGACAGGCGCGTCAAAGTGATCACTCATCTCGATCAGTGACTTGCCTCGCATGTAGAAGGCCTCAAGCGTATCACGATCCATCTCTCTGAGTCGCCGCAAACCACGGTGGACATGTGACGCTCGCTCACCCTCGACGAGTGTCGCATAGGGCGTTTGTGCTTCGACACAAGTTGCCTCAAGCGTTTGAGGCTCAGTCGGGATCACCGGAGGTCGACGGACCGCCCTATTGATGGCCATACGTTGGGCAATACTTCGCAGCCAGCCGCCAAAACACTCCGGTTGCCGCAGCTGGGCCAACTTCTGAATCGCCTGCAAGAAAACCTCCTGACAAAGCTCTTGAGCTTCATTTTCGTCCCCCAATCGCCGTTGGGCGATGGCAAGGACATGACGTCGATAGCGAATGAATAGTTCGCCCATGGCGCCTCGATCGCCTCGCTGAGCGGAAATCACAAGCGCTGACACGGTTAAGTTTTGAATTGGTTCGTCACTAGAATCTGACATGATTGGAATTCTCCCACCGAGAGATTAATTTCGTCCCAAGCAAAAAACCGCTTTCGACTTAAAACCAGACATGCATGCACGCAGGTTCAAGCGGAGCGGTAACCGAAGCGACTTCTCGAAAGATTTGGCACTAACTCGCGTTGAGTTAGCCTCTTTCGGCAATTCCATGCGAATGCATGGGTCGCATCGGATTCCAGCGCGGGTGAAGCGCATGCCTCGCGTGCGAGCCTCGACAGACTGGCACCAGGACAGGCTGACGCAACTCGAAGATCGGCAGCCATGCCACACGTTTCAATTCGTGTGTCGCCGATTCCGCAAGGAGACGGAGCCCAAGGAAACAACGGCGGACGCGTACCGTAGCTGACACACCGACGAGATCCTGGCGGACACCCGTAAAGATTTCGGTCATCGTGGCTGTAGTAATGCGTTGCATGATTGTTCTCCTTGCGCTCAGCGCAGTGAGAGAAAACGAAAATCAAAATAGAAGGCGAGTAAGACGAGCAGCTTAGCTCCCACATTCCAACTCGACAATCTCCAAAACCCGCATCGACAAACGCGGGATCCCCCGAGCTTAACACGACTCGCCAAGCGGGGCAAATAATCTAATCACCCCAAAGCCGCCGAACTATTAAAAAGCTCGTCGATAAACCTATAGACGTCGAATTCGACACGAAGTTCACGTCTTCGCCGGCTTTTCTGAAGTTTTTCCACTTACAACCCATGGGAACCAATCATCCGGGAGCTCAAATGACACCCCATACAATGGGAGCAACTAACGGGATCAGCAAGTTTTCAGGCGGTCTACCAGGCAAAACTGCTGCGTTTTCGCAGCCAACCGAATGCTGCGATGGCCGCCAGCAGACCACCATTGGGTTCGGGGACGACCTGCCAGCCGAAATCGTCCAACCCGGCCAAATCCAGGTCGGTCAGCATTTTTTGAGAGCCGACCATCACCGTTGGATCGAAGAGCACCTCTTGGATTGTGCCTGTCCCAAGCCGTTGACGGTTGATCCCATCCTGCCACTGCGACTCATCGCTTTCCAACGGCACCGCAGTCAGATATTCGGCGGTTGCCATTGGGCCAGTAAAGCTGCCTGCGACCACCTGATTGAACCAGCTGTCGGCAGTGCCGATACCGAATACGTATCCCGATTCGTGAAGCAACACAGTAAACAGATCGTTTTCACCAGCTTGGGGGCTGGACGGCATAATCGAGATTCCAGGAAACCAAATCATCGATCGCAATCGTGCCACCCCAGAGCGAAAAATCATCCGCCGTTGGACCGCAAACGTCGCCCTGGCCACGAGTGGCGACCGTCGTGTTCCATTCAGCAGGATCCGCACGAAGCAAAACTTCCGGGACCGGCTCAGCCAAGGGACGCAGCTGGCAGATTTCTTGCTCCAACGAACACCATGAGGGTGTCCTCGGGTACGTTAAGATCGACTAAAGAGGTCACAAAGCCAGTCGATGGATCATCGAATTCTGCGGTCCACGTCTCTCCACCGGTAGGCACAATCGCTTCGAGTGAGTCAGCAAGCAACGGTTCGTAAATCAACGCGGCCGTTTCCAAAGTGTTTCGAGCGACAGAATCGATCGAAAAGAACCCTGTCATAGCGATAATCGATTTGAATGGTGATTGCGGAAGCGTTCAAAGCCATGATCAAGCAGTATCCTTCGACCAAGGCGCGGATAGCCATCTTCATGGTGTTACCAACCGCTTAGAACCGAAAATTGGGGCAACCGCTGACCTACACGCTTGCTAAATCGGGCGAAGCAGGAAAAGAAATCCGACAATCCGCCGCTGGAGATTGTTTGCTACCCAACCCGAGAAGACATTTTCAGTGCGAGCAAGTTATTCACCCTGGTTCAAGCTGAAGCAATCGCAAGTGGGTTGAGAAAAGCCATCCTGTGCTGAAACAAATCGACGTCCTGGAGCGGGCAACCCGTTCAATCGACAACCGGTAGATTTTTCATTCAAAAAATGCGATCGGTATTGTCACGCAAGACGGTTGTGCCCAATTCGATGGCCCGCGTCTCAGACCATTGTCGATCGATTACATAACGCTCGGCGAGAATCTTCGCCAGAATCCGCTTGTACATATTGAACTTTGGCAAGGCAAATTCCAGCTTGTACATGTCACTGTAATAACCGATCTGCTTAGTTTGTGGCACCGCTTCCAGCCGGGCGGCCGCGTCATGTTCGATAAAAGCTGGGGTATTCGAATACCACCAGTGGCCATTGGTAACCACATTGGGAAAAATCCAGGCATAGCTGGCCAACTCCTGATTGGTAACACTCGCAAGCACCGAAACTGGAAAGGTGACCTCGGGAAACGCATTGAAAAGGCTTTGATATTGAATCAAAGAGACTCGGCTGTCATACAAATCCTGTCCTTGGAAAACACCAGACGCATAAACACCTCGGTTCACGCCAATCATTAAATCGAACGGTAGGCTGAACTCCCGACAATGCTCCGCGAGTGTCCAGAAGACAAAATTCGAAGCCGTCCGTTTGGCATCATCACTGGCGGCCAGGTTCTTCGCACCGACTTCAGCGAGTGCACTGTCTGCTGCAGCGTCTGAGACAGGCTCTGGTGCAAACCAAGGCGGCAATGAAATAGCGCAGGCACGCGCTTGCTTCGCGTTGAAGCGCCGAAACAATTGGGCAACAGCTGCCCGCATCGATTCGGCACTTGCCCCTTCCTGCCCTGTAGACTTGACCAACCGGTCACGCACTTGCGGATTTCCTACATGAAAAACTAAATCATCTGTTCGTAAGCAAGGGATATAAATCCTGGGATCGAATCCCTCCAAGGGATCATCAAAATCGTTGGTGAGAAACACGCCTTTTAACTGGCTCTTCCGCAAAACTTGAACGGACCAGTCTGGCTGACTCATCAGTTCGCTCGCTGTGTCGTAGAGTGTCTCCCAGTTTTCCGACGTAATCAACTCGTCCTTAAAGTCGAAAAACACCTGGGCCATTTCCACGAACCAGCTGTACTGAATCGTGTTCTGAATCGGGTCCAGGTTCGCGACGAGACGCGCTACTTTTTCTTTTGGATCTAAGTCCGGTTCTTCGATCGCCTCTCGCCGCATCCCCGCCGAATGGGCCAGTTCGGTGTAGTAGTGATACCCCAGAATGTCTGCGAGGGACGTCGACGCAGGCTGGCAGGCATTAATATGCGTGTGAGGGTCGATGAATTCGAATGAACTCAATTCCTGGTAGATACGTTTGCGAAGCTCCAACGACATAGAATTAGCCTTCGAGTAGAAATGCAGTCGATTGTGCAGATACCGCTGGATGCAGTTTAACGTGCATCCTTCTAAGTTGTCAGCGGGGGATCCGCCAGCAATAATCGGCGATAAAGCTTCGTCGCTATTTCAAGATCGTTCTCACGCGGAACAAACCATGCAGCAACTCGAAAACGACGAATCACGCCTTTCTCCAGGTGCTCCTGCAGCAAACAAAACCCTAATTCCAACTCATTCTGGTTACCTTGTTTCACCCAAAACTCAAATGGATCGGTCGGATAGGCCATCTCAAGGTAACTAAATGATTCCCCCTCGGCGCGCAGCAGCAGAAGTGGGGCTGACTTAGTCGGCGACAGGACAGTCGTCTGATCGGAAACTTGCATTTCAACCAGCGATTTCGTGCTCTGTTCCAAACACCAAACTTGGTTGCCAGCAACCACCGATGACGACTGAATCAAAGGCCGACTCTCCAGCGTGTCGGTCTGCATCGAAATCATGATCTCCACCCCATGACAACTCCCGCTTGTTTGAGCGCGCCAATACACTTGCGGCGCGTATTGACTCGGAGAAACGGGAAGATAGGAAGCGATCAAGTCATTGCCACGAACATAAACTTCGTCGATCGCCTGATCAGGGATCGGATCGACAAGATCGGGGAGTGAGAGTTTCAGCAAACAGAAGTGCGACAGCATTTGGCCGTGCAACCGAAGCTGCTGTAAGCCGTGCTGAAGTTGTTGAACATCGATTGCACAGGCAAGATTGCTAGAGTGCAACTGGGCTTGATAACCGTCAACACGCCACAGCCGTGTGTCGTTCATTCGTCGCTCTTCCTGACGGCGAGTTCTTTACGGCGAATAAAAAAACCCCGCCGCTTGCGGAGCAGACGGCGGGGCCGGAACAGAGAAGAGGCCAAACATTGCCCGAAGGCGGATAAAAAAATATAAAGCCAAATCCGATAAAGAGGAAGCTGTTGAAACTCTCTCCTTCCAGACATGATGATATCAACTTTGCGACGCATGTCCAGTCTCTACATGTGAAAAAATGTTGAATATGCTCAGATCGCTAACCACATCACTCATGGTCTGGCCTGAGCGTCAACTCTGGTTGTTGTTCTCCGCAACACGCCTAGCCGCTTGGATTGCCGTTTTGTAGCCGTCGATTAAAATCGCCTTTTCAAAGTAAAGGAAAGAAAAAACTATGCTCGAAATGCTAGAGGCTTGCGAACAAGCCGTTCGACTTGGAGGGGCAGTGCTCCTCAAGATGCAGAAATCCATTCATGCTCGTGAAAAAGCGCCACGTGATTTGGTGACCGAGGCCGACCTCGCTTCGCAAAACGCGATTCAGGCTTGCCTGGCAACGGCCTACCCAGATTTTCAGTTCCTAGGTGAAGAGTCAACAGGAGAGGAAAACACGGCAAACTCTTCCGATTATTGCTGGGTCGTGGATCCACTCGACGGCACCACCAACTACGTGCACGGATTGGATAATTACTGCGTGTCGATTGCGCTTGTGAGGAAAAACGAGACAATTTTGGGAGCGATTTACGATCCAGTACGTCAAGATTTATACACAGCAATCCAAGGCCAGGGGGCATTTCGAAATGGAATTCGCCTCCAAACAAGTCGCATTACCGAACTCAATTCCGCGTTAATCGCCGCCAGTTTTTCGGCGAATGTGGCCGATGATTCAGCCGAGATCAAGCGATTCATTGCAGCACTCGCACATTGTCAAGCATTAAGACGCCTGGGATCGGCCGCGTTAAACCTTTGCTACGTCGCGGCCGGATCTCTCGATGGTTACTGGGCAACTTCCGTCAAAAAGTGGGACGTCGCGGCCGGTCTTTTGATGATCGAAGAAGCGCAAGGCTTTACCACCTCCATCAATGGGCAGCCTTTCGATCTGGAAGAGCCAAAATTCATCACCACCAGCACGCCCGAACTCCATGCCAGCCTGTTCCAAGTGCTCGAGCGAGCTGTCAACTCAGATTAATCCGTCTCCCGAAGCTCCGAATCTCGTGCAGGTAAAAGAGTTTGACGAGCAAATGGAGTCGAATGTGATGGTTGAATCGATGCACTTGGGGCCATTCTGTAGTTAGAATAGAAGCTGGCTGCGATCGGCCCTCAATCGTGATGCATTGAGTTGGTCGAATGGGTTATCGATCCGAATTGGCCCGGTTTGTCCCAGCGGACCTGCCGGCATTTCGGCTCGTCAAACATCGATTTCCTACAGAGAGTGCGTGCTGACGTAATGAGTTCTTTCGAACCCCGATGGCAACGCCTCCATGTCGCCCGAAGGAGCGGTAAGAGCCCAGCAGAAACACGGTACAAGTGTCGCCGATCAAGGAACACAATACGCCGAGATTAAACTAACGAATCCGTTGTGAGAGCTACGGCAGGACGACACGAGGACGATTTCGTGAGCATCGATGCTCACGTTCCAATGCGAACAAGCTGACGGCGAACAAGCTGACGGCGAACGAGCTGACGGCGAACGAGCTGACCATGACGAAGCCGCCCGGATGACAGCAACGCCGAGCAGTTGTCAAGAGCTGGCGAATTCAACGGAGACAAGGTCGCGTGATGAGGCAACGGAACGAACGAATGACGCAGACCGCCAGAAAGCTGACAATGATCAGCCTTTTATTGGCTGCATCGTTGCCCAGCACAACCACCCACGGACAACAATCAGAAACTGGCGCCCCGCTTCCACCAGCAACCGCGACCGAGGGGCCCAGCGCCGCCGATCTACGCTTGGTGGAACGCGCTCCGCGACTCATCTACGCAGAAGACGTCGATGGGAATCGAGTTCCGTTGATCAATGTACCGTTGGAACGGATCCAACAATTGCTCGATGGCAACCTCGAAAATAACCCGCGACTTCAACCACCGAGTTACCAGGTGGACCGGTTTGAGATAAAAGGGCGGGCGGATTCGGATCGCGCCTTACTGAACGTCAGCTTGGAGATTACCACACTACGCCTCGAAGATGACAAGCAAGAACGATGGATCTCCGTGCCACTGAGGATGCACGAAAGCTCCCTGCTCGACTCTCCCGATTACCAGGGCGACGGTCAGGTTTTTCTGACGTACGACGCAACAGACGGATACCAAGCATGGATTCGTCATCAGTCCAACGGAAAGCATAAAATCTCGCTCCAATTTGCCACGAATTTATCGCGAGCCGCTTTAGCAACACAGATCCGTTTCTTTCCACCAACGGCGAATATTTCGAAGATCGTGTTGGATGTACCCGGCGAACGAATCTCTGCCGATATTGAAAATGGCAAAGAACTCACCATTTCACCGAGTGCCGAGTCGAGGTCGACGATTTCAGCAAACGACTTGCGTAACCAAGTCATTATTGTCTGGCGTGATGGCATCGAGTTACCAAGCCCCAAGATGGCATACCTGGATGCCCGCGGAGACATTCAAGTCTCCATCGACGGTCCTGGCGCGATTCGCAGTACCGTCTCGTTAGATGTCCGCAGCTACAGCAATGACATTGAAGCATTTGCGATTCGACTTCCGCCCTTCACCACCATTGTCTCAGAAGGGGGACAGGGTTATCAAATCAGCGAACTAAATCGGCCGGCGCCGAACGCGGATGATACCCGCCGAACAGTCCAAGTGACGTTGGACAATCCAAGTCCGGAAATTCAGCTCCAGTTTGCAACGCAAACCACCGGTGAAGCGGCCTCGAACAAGGAAAATTCCGACTTGGCCAATGTCGCTAATTTCGAAGTAATCGGAGCTCTGCGTCAGTCGGGACGCGTCTCGTTGATTTCAAGCGAAGATTGGCTCGTCTATTGGTATCTTGGTCCATCGGTGCGCCGTGTCCAGGCCGCCGAAGAAACGGATGACACACAAGAGAGAAAGCAGTTAGCCACCTTTGAATATTTTCGACAACCGTGCCGGTTAGATGTCGAAATCAAGCCACAAAGTACGCGAGTCAACGTAGAACCCACCTACCGAATGAAGATAGGAGAGGAACGGATTTCTTTAGAAGTCATATTACAATACAAGATCCGCGGTGCGCGAGTTTCCTTTTTAGACTTCGGTCTGAACGGTTGGAGCCTCGGCGACGTCGGACCGTCCACAACGGTTGAAAATGATCACTTCCAAGACAACGCGGAATCCAACATTAAATTAAGGCTCACGCAACCTCGCACTGGCGAGTTTGAACTCGTCCTCAATCTCCATCGACCGGTCACTGAATCGGCGGGGACCTTAAGATTTCCGCTTCCCTGGCCCAACTACGATACGATCACTCCCGGTATTCTCATTGTCACAGGCGACGCGCCCGTGGTGTTGAATTACCGACTAGACGAAATGGTTGGGCTCACGCAAGAATCGGTCCCGCCAGAGTTCATCACCACGCAGACACTGAATCCGGTGCAACCGGCTGCAGCATTTCGCTTTCGCAACGATCGTTCGCCAAGTGATGTGGTGATCGACTACGAGATTCGAGACCAGGAGACCAGCGTCCGCACCGATACAGTGGTGGAAGTTTCTGCCGAGAACGTGGAGGTCTCCCAACGCTTCACCTACAACGTGCTTTATGAGCCTGCCACGCGGCTGACCCTGACACTGTCGCGTAATCTGTATGAACTCGTCATGAATCCTCGCTACCGAAACCGCATCGATCTGAGACTGGATGGCGAACCATTCACGCCTGACCAATTCTTAAATACAACGAACGATCTCGAAAACGACGAAGGTAATGTGTCGCTCGCCCTCTCTCTCGATCCACCTCGCCTTGGCCCCATTGATCTACAACTGGGTTTCCCTTGGATCCTCAGTCCGCGACCGAACAACGGTTACACCGACGTCCCCCTCGCAAACCCAAACGATGGTCAATTGTTGGGCAACACAGCGAGTCTGAACCCGATGGGGCCAATGCAGCTCGAACTCGCGGCCAACACGGCCTGGGATCGCGTCGAACAATCTCTCTCCAATGACTCACTTGCCGGTATCTCACTCTCCTCCAATCGCAAGGCGCAATCGATCCCCGTCCGAGCAACCAAACGTCAGGAAGACATGGGTGAAGAGACGACGCCGGGCGCCACCATCGTGCAACGTGCCTGGATGCAATCTTGGCTCGCCAATAATTCGCGACTTGACCGAGCGGTCTATCAGATTGCATCCGGATCCGATCGAGTTTACCTCGATTTACCCCAGAGTGCTGAGGTCCAAAGCCTGATTGTCGATGGATTGGAAACCACCCCCATTCTCTCGGATCAGGGACTGGAGATTCGTGTCGCCCGAAGGACCGGTGGCGAACACACTATTGAGCTCGCTTTACGTTATGATTCGCGACCGTCGATTGGAGCAATGACGTTCTTGATTCCTCGTTTCCGAGACGCACTGCCAGCACGTCGTTGGTTCTGGCAGCTGCTTCTGCCCAAGAACGAGCATCTCTTGCTCGCCGATCCGCAGCTCACCTCGGCGAATCGTTGGCAACGAAAAGGCTGGTTCTGGCATCGCACTGGCAGCATGACTCAACCTTACTTGGAAAGCTGGACCGGTGGCAGCACCCAACCAAATTTGCCTGAGTCGTTGAACCAATATTTGTTCAGTTCCTTTGATCGTGTCGAACAAATATCGGTGCGAACTAGTAATCGCCGGACACTGGTTTACACATCCTGCGCGATCATCTTTTCCTTCGGACTGGCGTTAATCTATATCCCCACAATCCGACATCCGGCCATTTTACTACTCCTCGCACTCCTGTTGTTAACCGGAGCTTGGCTTATCCCAAGTGCATCGTTGTTGTTGGCACAGGCAAGCCTCCTGGGTGCGGTGCTCGTGGTTATTAGCCTGTTGATCGCCGGCATGACACGACGATTCTCAAGTCGCCATTATGCCACTGAAAACGACGAACGCACTTCGGATTCTCGCAGCAAAGTGCAAATCACCTGGCGAGAAGCCGGCAGCAATTCATCAACCCAAGCTGCACCGATGGAATCGATACCCGCTATCACTCCGGACTCCAAAGCATGAGTCGCTATTTCCTGAGAGCCCCGATGACGCGAACCAGCCTCGCGCTCACAAGTTTGCTGCTGCTGAGTGGCATCTTGGCCGCGGCACCGAACAATGAACCGGCGGAGCTCTCCTATCGCCTGATCTTCGCGCCGATTGAGCAGATCCTGCAGTTGACGAAGGACGAATTACGTGCCGTAAAGCGAGATCAGTTCGATGCCTGGATCCAGGCCGACATTGGCACTCCTCAAAGTATCGCAGCGGGAGTTTCCATCGTACGCGCCGATTACCAAGCAACGTTTGACGGCAATTTCCTGATCAATGGAACAGCCAACCTCAACATCTCAGCCAACCCATCAAGACTAACGAGCCTTTCACTCGAGCCGTTGAATCTGGCAATCAGGAAGCCAACATGGCATCGAGAGCCGGACCGAGCGGCCGAATTGGGAATCCAAGCTGACGGTCGTCTGAGCGTTAACGTCGGGACGTCGGATACACTGCATTTTGACTGGACGCTGGCTCCAACCGAAATCGAGAACGGTGAGACGATTTTCCGACTTCAACTGCCTCGATGTCCGATTAATCGATTGCGTTTGACGCTTCCCAGTTCTCACTCGCTGCAAACGGACGTGGGTGTTGTCTCTCAATTGACAGAGACCAGGTCAAATGGAACAGTTCTTTGGCAAGTGAACGGCGGAGGACACGCCGAAATCGTGTTGCGTCTACGGTCCAATGAAGCGCCCAAACCCTTGCCGCTGATACGGCAAGCCAACCGCTACACGATTTCCGAACAAGGCATTGAGCTTAATGCAGAGCTACACCTCGACTCCGAAGAAACACCTATTCACGAATTACAGCTGAAACTAACTGCGGATCTTCAACTAACCCGAGTGCGATCGGGAAAGCAGCCCGTTTCTTGGACCGTGGCAGCCGGCGGTAAGAGCGAGCCGACCACCGTATTATTAACGCTTGACCCGCCCCTCCAGGGTTTGAACCAAGTGCTGTCGTTGACCTGCTTCGCTCCTTACCAAGAGCAAACGATTGGCAAGCTGCGTTCGCTCCCGCGTGTCGAAGTGAGCGAGACACAATGGCAACAGGAATTGGTCAGAATCCGTATTCAACGGCCTCTTGTCTTGGAAGATATGCAGCTTGAGAACGCCCATCAGTTTCAACCTTCTCAGGTCGAAGCCGAAGGTGATCGGGAACTGGTCAACATTTGTTTCGTTGAGCCGTCAGCTAAGATCATGGTGCAGTTTGCTCATGCTCCCCAACAAATCATTTTCGATCAAGGCACATCAATCGAAGTAACGGCCAATGAAGCGATCGCCGATGTCGCGTTGAGATTACGTTCAGCCTCCTCCGACATTTTCAAGTTTAAAACAATTGTCCAGCCTGGCTGGACCGTCGATTCCGTCGATTCCGACCAGCCCGACTCCATTCACGACTGGAGAATTCCAACCGCGTCTTCCTCCCAACAAGAGCCTCTGAACATCGACTTGCGGAAACCGATTACCTTGAAATCGGACTCGATCATTCGAATCCGAGCTCGTCGACGTTTAAATGCAACGGACCAAACATTCTCGGAAACAGACTTCCGTCCGATTGAATTGCCTCAACAACAGGCTCGACGCCGCTTCCTAACGATGCAAACCAGTGATGACTTGTTGGTTCAATACGACCGAGACCGGCGTGTAACTTGGCTAACCTTGGATGATCTTGACGCGATCGAAGCCGGCCTGGTCGAAGCAAACGAAGAATCCGCCATCATGTTATTGAACGACAATCACCAGGATCTTTCGATCAGCTTCAATCCACTCGCGCAGAACAAACGCCCTTTTCACGCCGACTTAGAGATCACATCACAGGTCACAAACCGCTCGGTACGAGAACGAATTCGCATCCAAATCGATCGCACCACTCCGCCGCTTGCAGTCCTAAAGCTTCACTTTGCTTCACCGGCAGAAGCTCCCATTCGTTGGTTTCCAGCACTCGACCCGCAACGAACGCTGTCAAGTCAACAGAAGACAGATGAACACGGCGAAACGTGGAATGTCGAATGGCCGGAACCGTCCGACGAGCAAATCGTCGTGATCGGTGAGCGAGAATTCCCCACCTCTCCCGACGGCAAGTTGAATCTACCGCTAGTACGCGTCGCCGGTGCCACCACCCAGCAAGGGGTCATACGCATTGAAGCGCCGGGGCAGATTCTACTGTCTTTTGACGGTTCCGACCTGCTAACCCCAACGCCAATTCAAAGGCAAGATTACCGTCAACTTTCGCGTCAACGACGCTCGTACCGTTACAATCCACTCGCCGATATCTTCGCTGAAGATCCGCCTCAGGTCTCGATCGCGCTGTCCGACGAAAGCTCTCATCGGGCGTTTGCCCGGCAAACGACCCACAGCACTCAAATTGACCGAACAGGAATTTCCCGTCACCAGTTCTCGGTGGCACTCGAAAACCAGGCAGCTTCCGAATTGAATGTTACGCTCCCTGACGCGGTCGGCATCCGACATGTTTATGTGGATGGTCGCAAGCTTGCATTCCCCCCCACCAGTGACAGAGAATTGGCGATTCCCCTACCGCCAAATCGACGTTTCTTGACCGTTCAATTGGAATATGAAGAGATCGGTTCGCCGTTAGGACGGTGGCAACAAATCCGCCTCTCGCCGCCCAAATTGGACGTACCGATACTCGCAAAACGGTGGCAATTGTGGACGCCGCCGGAATATGTGGCCCCCGCGCCAATCGGGTCGCATGAGTCGCTAATGGAGACCTGTTTATCGCGGCTATTTGGGCCCTTTCTGCGTGCGTCTCATCAGCCACCATTCAATTTATTCGCCCGTCGCTCTTGGGCGGAACTATGGAATTCCGCCACTCGCAAGACAGAGCTCAGCCCTGTCGCCATTCGATGGATCGAACAAATAGGAGCGACCTCGACCTTGACCTGGGAAGATGCTGTTGCAGAGTCTGACAAGACTTCTCAGTGGATCGATGCAACTCGCTTAGTTGCGAACGGCATCGCTCCGAACCAACCAGTGCCTGCCGGCAACGCAGCAACCGCATACGAGCGAGGCATCCGCCGTTTGCAAACCGCGAAGCTGCTGCTCTTGCAAACGAACAACAGTGTAATTCTTACCTCTGCGGAATTTCTTTCCGAATTCCCCACCCAACTCCGCCGCACCAGTTGCCCAGTGATTCTCGAATCAAATCTGAGGATTCCGGAAAAATCGCCAACCGCACAAAGCATGCCTTGGATAGAACTCAGTCGGCCCAAAGATTGGCTCGATCCTCCAGAACCCTGGGTCCCCATCGTTCGCAGTGATGCCCCTTTTGTCGCCGGCGGTTGGCAACTTCGACGAATCAACCCCACCCGGACACAAACTCAGATCATTTACCACCGAAGTAGCTTCGTGATCGCCGCATGCTTGGCGTTCATTATGGCGGTGGCATTCGCGTGGTGGATCCGAAGCGTCGATACCAAACTGGCCATCACGACGCTGTTGATTTCCACCATGCTGGTATTTCTGTTACCGACTCCGCTCCATTGGATTGGCTTGGGTGCGTTCTGGGGTACTCTGACCGGTTTCTTCTTGACACCCGCGATCGGTACTGCTCGCCAACGCAAACTCTCATCACTCACACCAAGCCGTCAAAAAACAAACACGATCGCGATAGGTATCTTGTTGGTCATCGCGACCGGAGCCGCTGGTTTCATATCTCAAACAGCCGAAGGCCAGGAAACTGAGGGAGACAAGGTCCGAGCAAGTAAGACTTACCAACTATTCGTACCCTCCGACCGTGCGGGTAAACCGACAGGAGATTACATCCTGATTCCCAAAACACTGCACAACCAATTGCAGTCGGCAAACACGATCTCGAACTTGGACCCGCTGCTTGTTCAGTCAGCTGTCTACCGTGCGAACCTGATGCGTTTAAACGGAGCTACGGAGCCGCTGGTTGATACGGTGCTGGCCGAATACCGCTTACTTGTGACCGCAGCCGGATCGACCATCGGCCTCCAACTGCCCGCAGAAAGCGCCGCCCTATTGGAAAGAGAGGGACGGTTAAACGGTCGTCCGATTCAACTGGAATGGAACAGGGCTCAGTCAGCTGTGATATTGCCCATCCGAGACGCGGGAGTGCACCAGCTTTCCATGACATTTCGCATCCCCAATTCGGGACCAACCACTTCCGTGGATCTGCCAATTCCTCGCGCCATGAATTCGACGCTGCGTCTTAGTGCTCCGGAAGATCTGACTTTCCTGCAATCGGATTCGGCCATCGGAGAGACCTCCCGCGACGAATCCACAGGAGACTGGCAAATCGAATTTGGCTCCGCAAAAAGACTCCAATTCCGTTGGGCTGCCGAGCCATCTTCGGTGAATCCGATGATTGAGCAAATCAGCTGGCTGATGATCAAACCCGATCAGGTAACGTGGGACACCCGCCTAATAGTGGACACTCGGCTTTGGCCCTCCAACCTCCTCCAAGTCGAAGTGGATGCACGGCTGCGACTCGATCCGATCAAATCCGATCAGCCCCTCGCCTACAATTCGGCCGCTAAGGATGGAATTCGAGTCTTGGAATTCGCCATCGATCGCGAAGACGAAGCCCCCCAAAGCATTCAGCTCAACTTCATCTTGGCCGGTTGGCCGGGGATGGGACGGCTGGATCTTCCAAAATTTCGCATTCTCGGAGCAAAACGTATTCCGCACGACCTGGGCGTCAGCTTCGACGCCAGGCTGGCAGGAAAGCCCATTATTTCAGGGGGCACCGATCGACTGCAGACAAGCCCATTTTCAATCCGATGGGGCGCCGAAACGCCACCCAATTTCGCTTTCCGATTGGATGAAAACAATCCCAACTGGTCCTGCAGTACAAAGCTGATCGAACCGACGACCGAAGCGAACACTCAAATCGGATATGGACTCGCTGCCGATGCAACGGACGTAGTCTTTCTGGCCGATATCACCACAATCAACGGCCCGCAGTTCCAACAACAGATTCAATTGGCAAAAGATATTGAAGTCCAATCGGTGACGCAAATTGAGGGAAATAAGCGGCAAAAATTGCGTTGGGCGAAGAACAGCCCGCAAGAGATGACAGTGTTTCTTGATCCGACGATTAGCAGCGACTACCAGCTCGCAATCATTGGCCGCCAAACGAATCAGACACTTGGACTGCGTGATCTGCCTCCCATCAATCTATTGGGCTGCGTGCTCAACAGCAAGCAGCTCCTCGTCTTCCGTCGTAGCGACGTGCTCGTGTCTCTACCGGACACAGACAGCTCAGCAGAACCGCCGACGATTTCTCCTCTGATCACGGATCAGCTGGGACTCTCCCGCTGGTACACGAACTTAAGCTTAGCAGGCGAAGAGGTCGCACCCAAAATCCAGGTCCGAGAAAACGAACAACAGCTGAAGGCCGAATTGACAAACATCGTCACGCGGAAAGATGGAGCTTGGCAACATGAAGTCAAAGTGTCCTGCCAGGTCGATCAAGGATATCTTGATGCCTTACGATTTGAGATTCCAGCAGCATGGACCAGCGTATTTGATAATCCCGACCTGGGCGTCAAAGTCGAATTGAAAAAATCGCCACGGTCGGGCATGGCTCGGGTAACACTGTGGCCAACCGAAAACTTCGATCAAATGACGCTCGCAGGTGCCATCCCAACCACCCCTGGCCAGCCACTCAAGATTCCAAATATCCGTCTGCTCGAAGACGGCGCAATCAATCGGACCTTGTATTTACCAACGCGAGTTGATGACCAAAGCGTTCTGTGGTCGACGACCAATCTGGAAGCCCAAGAGATTTCCGCCAACGTCATGGCAGACTTGGATCAACCCGCCAATTACGTTGGCTACCAAATCACTCAAGATGAATTCCAAGCAACCCGTTTACCGGCGAGAACCGAGGTGAGCGCACCCAAGGTTCACTTAACCGACGTGCGGGCAACGATCACCGAAAATGATCAATATTGGGGACAGGCCATTTTCGATCTGCAACCGGGAGGCATCCGGCAATGCCTCGTTCGATCTCCCGATCAACTTAAGATCGTCAGCGTCTCGGCCGAAGACGTGTTCATCGACTTGCCCTCGAATACGACGGACGCAGGTGTACTCGTTGAATTAATGTCGAGTGAATTGCCACAGCGGATTTGGGTCGTGTTCACCGGTAAGATTCAACCCCATCCACCGACCAAGGACCGGACGGTCCACGCCCCAACGCTCTGTCGTGTTCGCGGTGAAGACGAAAACACTGAGATCGAAGTCCGGCAAACCTTGTGGACACTGCAAGCGACACCTCCCGGTGAAATCGTTCGGTTCATCGACCAAAAACATGCACTGAGTCGCCCAACCATGCAGCTCAAGCGATTGAGCCATCTGGCGGAGATGATTGATGTGGCCAGCCAAGTAGCTACGGATTTCACGCCAGACGAGCTCACTCAATGGTACACCGCATGGGGTGAACGTTACGGTGCTTCCTTGCGGCGACTCCAGCTGATACAAGCCAAGCAAGGGGAACTGAGACCAACCGACCTGAACAAGATCCAACAACGACAGCTCGATGCGACCGAAGTCCTCGAGGTGGCCGAAACAAGCGAACAACTGGCAAATCGCATGGACGTAATTGATTCCATTGAAGTCTGGAACATAGCCAACCCTTACCGTACGAGAGAACGCTTCGCAACTATCGAGGGAGCGTCGAATTCGCTCCGTTTCAACTATTCACCGCATGACCACCAATCACCCCAAACTCGCATTGCGATTATCTGTCTGCTGGGGCTTATCGGTTTTGGCTTTCTCCCCCGAATTCACCACTCCTACTTGGAAGATGTGCGTTGGATCTATTTTTTTGGTGTGCTGGCAGGCTTGGCTTGGTGGCTATGGTTACAGCCCAGTGTCGTTGGCTGGTTCATTGTTGCCGCAAGTCTAATCGCCATGCGGCTGCTTCGCTGGCCGTCGACTCGAATCCAAGAAAAGCATCTGGGCTGACCCGCCCATTCCCGAAAAGTGGGATGGCCCGGCTTTGCATCTGTGGCGACAACCGACTAACATATGCGAGTGTCACGCAAAGCCCTCTCAAATGCGTTCCGATCAGCACGCCGTGAGACGCTGGTCATACTCCTCGCCTGGCTTGTCGTATGTGCGTGGGTGATCGGCTATTGTGGCTGGAACGCCTACGCTCCGGCGGACGGGTCGGTGCTACCCACCAAGACGATTTTCGGTTTCCCTCGCTGGATCATCTGGGGAATTGCCCTCCCCTGGCTCGTCTCGAACGGGTTCACCATTTGGTTTAGCCTCGTCTACATGCGAGACGACGACAAGTCAGCGGGAGGCCAGGATGGCTGAACCGATGCTGACGATATTCGCCACGACAGGTGCGACCGATTCGAATGTCGCGTTGGTGACCTTTTCAATCTACCTCGTCCTCGTGATGATCATCGCTTGGCTGTCGAGTCGCGCGGCCCCAACCGGCGGATTTATCTCGGAATATTTTCTCGGGAGCCGTAACCTGGGCGTTTGGGCTTTCGCATTAACGTTCGCCGCAACAAGCGCATCGGGAGGAACCTTTGTCGGATTTCCTGCCTTGATCTATACCCATGGCTGGGTGTTGGCGTTGTGGATTGCCGGCTACATGCTCGTACCGATCGTAGCAATGGGCTTACTCGGCAAACGACTTAATCAAATCAGCCGACGCGTGGAAGCGGTCACCATTCCTGAGGTACTGGGTGATCGATTCGAGAGTCCCATCGCGGGAATCGTCGGAACGTTGCTGATCATTATCTTTATGTTTTACTATCTGTTAGCGCAATTTAAAGCCGGCAGTGAAATCCTGGTCAGCCTGTTCGAGGATGTGCCACTTTATCAAGTGGCGGTTGGTTGGACGGAACAGGTAACCAGCCAAGTTCCATTTCTGTCAGGGACAGAGCCCGATTATGTATTGTGCCTAACAGTCTTCTCGGCAGCCGTCATTTTTTATGTCGTGTATGGTGGTTTTCGCGCCGTCGTTTGGACTGACGTGATGCAAGGTATCATCATGTTTGGAGGCGTGATCATTATGCTGATTCTAGCCTTATATTTCACCGGCGGCTTAACAAATGCAACGCGTCAACTGGGCCAATGCAAGCCTCCCGTTTTTGCTACGGCTGAAATCCTTCCCGACGAAAACTATTCCTCCAACGCGATCCCGAGGGGCACCTGGATCGAGACCTCGGCAGGGGATCTGATTCGCACGGGGAAGCGAGTGGAAGTGCATGCAAATGCAAACAAGACAACGCAGATTTTAATTCTGCAAACCGATGCAGAACGCCAGCGAGTCGACCCCAGTCTGATTCGCCACGACATTCGCGTCAAAATCACTGATCGCGAACCTTATGCTTACGGACATGACGTTGAAGGAGTGTACCTTCGTCCGCCCGGCCCGTCTCCGAAATCGATGCATGGCTTTCTGGCTTTAGGCATGGCTTTCAGTTTTTTCGCCTTCTGGCCTTTTGGCGGATCGGGGCAACCCAGCAACATGGTGCGACTAATGGCATTTCGTAATACGCGCACTCTGAAAATGTCGATCGTCACCGTCTCTATCTATTTTTCGGTGATCTATTTTTCGCTCGTAATCATTTTCTGCTGTGCCAAGGTGCTGATTCCCGGCATGGAGTTAAATGCGGATAGGATCATGCCTGAAATGGCTGTCCGTTCAACCGAGATGGCAGGCTTCCCCTGGCTGGCCGGTATCTTGCTGGCAGCCCCTTTTGCAGCGGTCATGTCCAGCGTAGACAGCTTCTTGCTTGTCGTTTCGTCATCGATCGTCCGGGATATTTACCAGCGTTACATTAACCCAAACGCACACGAGACGCAGCTAAAACGAGTCACCTACGGCGGCACAATCGTGATCGGTGTGTTGGCCACACTAGCGGCCCTTTACCCACCCCAATACCTTCAGGACATTATTGTGATCGCCAGTGCCGGCCTGGCTGCATCCTTTTTGGTACCCATGGCATTCGCGCTCTATTGGCGGCGAATGACGGCGCCTGCTGCCGTCACCGGCATGGCAGTTGGCTCCCTGACCCACTTCGTGCTCATCCTTGGACTTGTGGATGAAGGCTCCGGTTGGCAAGAGTTAGTTCCCCAACTCTGGAGCTGGCTTCAACCCATTGCGTTGGCGTTCTTCGCCCTCCTGCGAGGCATGGATCGATTGCAGTTAGAACCCTTCATCTGGGATCTCGCCTTTTCGGCCATCAGCATAATTGTCGTTTCTCTCATCACCAAGCCACCTCGGGATGAAGTGATCGAAAAATTCTTCAATGTGGATTAACGATGCGTCTAATTTTTGATTCCCACCTCGACCTTGCTTGGAATGCCCTTTCGTGGAAACGGGATCTCAGTCTTCCGCTGACGGAACTGAACGCAACGGATCAAGTGGACGACCATCCTTCGCGTGGACGTGCCACCATCAGCCTGCCAGAACTTCGACGTGCTGGCACGGCTGTTTGCTTGGCAACCATGATGGCCCGCGTGCCCTATGGTAGCTCCGTGACGGTGCAAGGCAGCAGCCTGGATTTCCCCAATCATGCCAACGCCTATGGATTCGCACACAGCCAACTCGCGTATTACCGCGTCTTGGCGCAAACGGATGAAGTTCGAATCCTGACCAACGCACTCGCACTCCAAAAACACTGGGCCGAATGGGAATCCTCGCCAGACTGGCAATCGATGCCGATCGGCATCATTCCCGCCATGGAAGGCTGCGACGCGATCTGCCACCCCCAGCAGGCCGCCGAATGGTTTGACGCTGGATTGCGGTGTGCGAGCTTGGTGCACTATGGCAGCAGCAAATACGCGGCTGGCACCGGCGACGATGGACCTGTCACGCCGGATGGCGTCGCCCTGCTGTCCGAATTCGAACGACTGGGGATGATTCTCGATACGACACACTTGTGCGACCGCAGTTTTTTCCAGGCGTTAGACCACTTTGCAGGGCCCATTCTGGCCAGCCATCAAAACTGCCGAAGCGTGGTGCCCGGCATTCGCCAGTTCAGCGACGATCAAATTCGACTGCTCCTTGAGCGTTCCGGCATTCTCGGAATCGCCTTTGATGCCTGGATGCTCTACCCTGGCTGGGAACGAGGCGTGACAGATCGGGCCGTTGTTTCAATGGAGTCAGCCGCAGATCACGTCGATTACATCTGCCAATTAGCCGGAAATCACCAACAGGTCGCGCTCGGTACGGATCTCGACGGAGGGTATGGTACCGAGCAGACGCCTGTGGGTTTAGACTGCTATGCTGACCTGCAGAATCTGGCAGACATCTTTGCGAAGCGAGGCTACAGTGCTGCAGCGATCGATGCAATTTTCGGTAAGAATTGGCTGAGCTTCTTCGAACAACACCTTCCACAAAACTGAAACATCGAGAACAGGAACCCGCGTTGATGTCCGGCAAGTCTCTGCTTATCCTATCAGCCGTCTTGGCAGCCATCGGTGTTGCCATTGGTGCATTTGGTGCTCACGCCTTGCCAAAGTACCTGGGCAAACAAGGTTTAGAAGTCGCAGCAATCGCAAAACGTGAAGCGAATTTAAATACTGGCGTCCGTTATCAGATGTATCACACTCTCGCGATCCTGGCGATTGGTGTTCTACAAGTGCAAGCGGGAACACGCACGGGCACAGCTTCCTGCTACGCTTTTCTATTGGGGATCGCCCTTTTTTCTGGCGGTCTCTATATCTGGTCGCTTACGTCCAACTCAATCGCAGTGATGGTGGTGCCGATCGGCGGTCTCTGCTTCATCACAGGCTGGGTACTGTTCGCAATTAGCATTGCGAGATCGGAATAGCTCGCACGCATCAAGGAGCATTCGCTTGCTCGAGTAACTCGCGCCACTTCTCGATCAAGATCTCCCCGGTCATTTCTCCAAGCGACGTTGCCGAAACATAGTCGTAACGATCAAAGCTATTGAAGTCGACCTCGGTCAAGATGTAACCGAAGGCATCGTTTGTTAGTCCTAACAAAAGTCGATGCTTGGCCTTCATCTTACGCTTCAAATAAAGCCCGATATTCGGCATCGCCTCTCCAGGAATGGTCAACAATTGAGCGTCCCCCAAAGTGACCAGATTAATCTGAGTCGTCACCGTTCGATCGGAATTGCGAGGGTAGTTGAGTGGTGAATTTTCGACAACAGCCCAAATCACGTCGGACTCAACCGGCAACTTGACCTTCACAGTCTTGCACGCCAGCGGAGGATCCTGCTGAAGCTTGGTTTGCTCGAGGATCTCCCTCGCTTCAGCGGCCATCGCATTTCCGATCCGCAAGCACTCATCCCAAGTCCGCAGATCGTGCCAGTATCCGCGCCGCGCATCTTTTATTCGCTCAAGATCCCGATTATCCGCGGTCACCATGCCACCGATGGCCCCATTCATGAACAATGCGGTACCCCCATAATCTTGCTCCAATCGGTCGCACATCGGACCGACCAAATCGGGACTGACAATTCCAAGCCGATTACCCAAAACTTCCGGATGCACCGCAAAGTTAACCAGCGTTGCTATTCCCCGACCGGCTGAATCCACTGCCTGAATGACGCTCATCTCACGATCGTACAAATCGGGTGCATAGTAGTTGTAAGCAATTCGGCGCGTCGTCTTGGCGGTTCCAATTCTTAAGGCAGCGGGTTGGAGCGACTCAAAAGCCTGGCGAATCGCCGCTGCGGTTTGCTCGCAAACAAAATCAAGATATTTCAGATCCGCCGTATGGCCCCCTTGACCGTCGGGAAAAGCATACGCATCTGGAGCGCTGTGTGTATGGGTTGCTCCAATCAGAATCTGCTCGGGTGGAATCTGGGCCACCTTCGCCCTGACTCGATCACACAACACGCTTGGAAATCCGAGCAAATCAACACTCACAATCGCGACTGTGGTCGTGCCCTTCCTGACGACCATCGCTCGCGCCATCAATTCGCCCCGTTTTTGCCTGGCGGGCGCAGGCGGCCCCATCCCCCCCGAAACGGGCAACAAAGGGTTCGGTGTGATCTGAGCTTTGGCTGCGCCAACCTGGAATGGATCAGCCGTTCCCTGGGCAACCAGCCATAACAGATTGAGCAAGCAAGCGAGTAGCAAGCATCGATTGAGTGAAAGCATCGTTTGAGCCTCAAAAGCAGTTGGGATAGGCAGTGGCCCACTCCATCGTTCCGAAACCAACGGAGCACCATCTCAGCCCACCAAAGCGAACGACCTTAGTTTACCATTCAAGCTTGTCAGACAAGCGTGATTTGATCAAATGGAGCTGCTTTCATCCAAAGCGACGGGCTTTCACTCAATCGACGAGCAGTCTAGGCTTAGGCCAGCCCCAAAGTGGACCGGGTGATCGCTGATTCACGTTCGACGTGAATGGGAGGAAAGTCCGGGCTCCGTAGGACAAAGGTGGTCGGTAACACCGACCGGCCGTGAGGCCAGGGAAAGTGCAACAGAAAGTAAACCGCCCGGCTCGCCGGGTAAGGGTGAAACGGTGAGGTAAGAGCTCACCAGCGAACGGGGTGACTCGTTCGGCTAGGTAAACCCCACCTGGAGCAAGGCCAAGCAGAGAGTAGGGTGCGCCCGTCGTGCCCGCGAACCGGTCCGGTCCGCAATCACTCTCGGGTAGGCTGCGCGAGGTGTCGAGCAATCGGCATCCCAGATAAATGATCACCGGTCGCGATAAGCGACAACAGAACCCGGCTTACAGGTCCACTCTGGGGGTTTTTTGGGTCAGACGAACTCACCGTTCGCCTGCAGCTTAATCAATTGCGCTTCCATGCGATCGGTCTCCAATAGAGCAATTGTTGATTGACCAAATGACCATCCACTGGCTTCGCCCGGATTGATCAAGAGACGCCCCTGTTGATCATGATGAATCCGAGCTCGATGCGTGTGGGCGTAGATGATTACGTCAGAACCATCCGTCAGTCCCCGCACCAGCTCGAACTGATGCGTCACCAACAATCGGGTGCCGTCTTCTACCTGAAAACAGAACGGAGGCTCGGCAACCTCACCAATCACGCTCATCCCCCCCCGGATGCCCACTTTATTTCCCTCGTTGTCACCGTAAGAAAATACCATCCGACACTTCAGCCGGCGCAAGGGAGGAACGGCAAAGGTCGAGACCAAATCTCCGGCGAAGACAACCCAATCGCAATCCCAATCATTAAAGCGCTGGACCGCCAACCGAATGTTCTGCAAATGATCATGCGCGTCCGCAAAGATTCCAATTCGCATCTCGACAGGTTTTCCGTTCAAATGTTTGAACACGGGGCCAATTCATGTTTGACAGGTCATTTCATCCTGGGTAGTTTGCGTAGTCACGCTGCAGTGAACCCAGCGCTGCAAAGCTCAATCGCTCTTACCTAACGCCAACCTTTCTTGACGCGTCAACAAGGCAACGCCACTGACCCTCGACAATTCGACGCCTGCCGCTGCTACCGAGCGATCATCACCTCGGTAACAGCGAGAGGCGTTTTTTTGTTTCTAACTCAGCAAGGGAAAAACATGAAGATCAAACTTTTCGTGATGCTCGCTCTTTGCATCAGCTCGATCGCAGCATCGAGTGGCAAAGCCGAACAGTACACTCCCGACATGGACAACGCAGCGGGCTGGACGATTGTTGGATCCCCTGACACCTCGCATCAGTTTGGCTTCGATTACAGCAAATACGGGATTCCGGCACCACCCAATGGCGGAGGCACCACCGGGCTATGGATGGCAGCTAACATCAGCGAAGGGGCTGTTGCCAGCATCTCTGCTTCCCCCAAAGACATCAGCATGGTCGGCGATTACGACGTGCGATTCGATTTCTATCTGAACTTCAACTCCAGCGGTGGAACGACCGAATTTGGCGGCGGATTCGTCGGCTTTAACCCCAACGCGGGCGAAGCCTTCAGTGGAGGCGGACTGCTGGGCGACACCGACGGCGATTCCAGTCGCGATTATCGGCTATACCGCGACACCAATGAACTGGCGATGGATAGCGGCGCTTATGCCATTTCGTCACAAGATAACTCGCTTGATCCCGCTTTGCAGGCCAAGTTTCCCGGCCAAACAACGCCCGAAGCACAAAACGACTCCAGCGTGTTTAACCCGACCAATACGATCGTCACCGCCCCGAATGGCACGCTAGGCTACGCCTGGCACACCATGGAAATCAACGTTCGAAACGTCCCCTGCGGCGGATTTGGCTGTCCGCAAACGGCCAAATTCTCGATTGACGACTTTGAAATCGGCACCATTGAATCGAGCGCAGGCCTGCTATCCAATCTCGATGGACATGTCGCAGTAACCTTCGCAGATCTATTTACTTCCGTTTCAACCAAGCCTGAATTCAGCTTTGGAATCTACGACAACCTGACAATCACTCAGGTTCCAGAGCCCTCCTCGGCCCTCCTGTCACTTATCGGCCTGCTCGGCCTGCTCGGCCTTCGAAAGAAGAATTGAGCATCCCACCCGAAAATAACCAACACCGCCGGTCGCGAAACGAAGGCGGTTTGGACAATTTCGATTGAGAACTGCCGTGACGTACAAAAAGCGGTCCCAAATAGCGGGACCGCCTTGAAAATCTAACTCTTGCGAGCCATCATCAGTCGTTCGGGATCAGCCCCTCATCGACCATCTGCAATAGCTTCGAGATACAAAGCTTATTCATGCTCGTCTTACGTTCGTGAGCCTCCGTACGCAGCGATTCGTGCAAACTCTTCGGCAAGCGGACGGTGATCACTCGAGTGGGTTCTCGGGCATCAGCCGGCTCACTAGCTCGCTCACGGAGCTTCGCCACCATCTGCTGAATCTCTGTGTACTCTTGCGTCTGCTCAAATTTCGCCAAATCCAAAGGACTTGCGAAGACTCGTCGGACGACGCCTTCGACACCCAGGACTTCACGAAAGAATGTTACCCAGTCTGGATCCTGCCGATACAGATCGGCGGCAACTCGATAAACCTTCGATTCACGATTTTCTTCTTGTTGTTGAACCAGTTCCATAATTGGCTCCTTCCTACCTAAGATCTTCCTTGTTCAGGGACAAAACCAAACGTCGCGACCACCGTGATTGCGGTTATGTCGCAATCGCCGCATCCAAGTCAAGAGCAGCACATAAATGCAATCAGTGAAAGCACTTGCAGTGACAGCACTAGCATGCTATCAAACCAAGCAACCATGCCACTTTTCCTAGCAGTCCCCTCCCTGCCTAATCTTTAGGCAGGGCCCCAATTCCGATTCCCAAGCTTGCCCGCGCAAGAATCGCAAGATTCTTTAAAAAAGCTGAAATTCATCAAAAACAAGCTGAAATGGGACATTCTTTCGATCGAGTACTATCGATTACGAGTAAGAAATCGCGCTGCTCAATTCGATTGCGAAGCGGAGCAGTTCCCAATTCGGACGATTTAGGCGAATCGTCCTTCCAACAAGGAAGCGAGCGTTTGCTCGTCAAGAAGCTCCGAGTCGCTAGCAGAGTTCCCTGCAAAGAATCGGTCGATTCTTTGCTGCGATGGCTTGCCAGCACACCAAGCGATGTTGGTAGCTGCAGGCAAAAGCTCAGCCACCGAGCGACCTCGGACAGCGTCAATTTGGATCGACGAGAAGCGATCGATCTCACGGCAGTTTTCAGGTCGACTGGCAGCGACGCGACTGGCAGCGACGCGACTGGCAGCGATTTGCCGATTTAGGGGAACGGCTGCAACGGGAACGGCCGAGGCGGTATAAGCACCACGCCGAAAAGCGGTGACAAAATCGGCTGACGAGAATTCCCCGTCACAATTCCAGTCACCGGTTGCCCAGGTTGAGTTGCCGACAAGGCCATCTTCGTAGTGCCCGACCTGAAAAACCGTGACAAAATCGGCCGAATTGAAAACACCGTCGAGATTCGCATCTCCGAAGGAGGTCTTTAACACGGTTTCAATAAGATAGCGAAGGTCCAGATCGGATACCCGCGAGTCTCGATTGAGGTCATAGGGCCCAAGCGGCTCCGCACCGTTCTGCACGGCGGCGCAAATCAGCTCGACATCGAGCAGATCCACAATCGCATCTCGATTGAAATCTCCGGGAAAGCCCCCTCCATTTGCCCAGCCAGGGGATGGCAATTCGAAGGTGGCGAAATCGACGCCTCCATCCGTTAATCGCCCCTGGGACAAGCCGGGCGTTTGAGGCTGATAGACGACAATATCGATCGGCTTGAGTTCCGCATCGACGAGTCCCAAACTCTCCTGGTCGGACGACAACTTAAAGTCCAACTGATTGGCACCCTCCTTGGGATCACCGTCGGCTCGAAGCACGGTAAACCCATTTCCTTCGATGAAACTGAGCGCTGCGAATTGATGACGTTGAGGTGTCCCATCCACCACATCGCTGAAATAGTAGTGGCTCAGCTCGACAGGCAAGGGATCTGAGTTATAGAGCTCTACAAAGTCTGACTGTTCGCTACTTTCCGCGAGCCATTCATTGATAACCACGGATTTGGCATCGCCGACGAACGCCCTTTGATTGGGAGCTCCCAAAGTCGGAACAGTCAAAGCCCAGTCCCGATCGATCCCCACGCGGCCGATCGAGTAATCAGGAATCTGCAAACCGAATTCCACCGAATCGACAAGATTTCCTGCTTGCTCGCCAACGGCTTCGTAGAGAAAAACGCCCTCTCCCTCTCGTCGCAAGGAAAAGCCCAGATGCAATCCGGGGGTATTGGCATCATCGGCAATGAGCGACAGATATCCACCGGGCTGAATCAACAAGTCGTCGGTGAATACGAATTTCGTCGGATCCGACGGATCGTCTGAAAGGCTCATACCGCGCAAATTGACCGTCTCGTTTCCAGCATTGTGCAGTTCAACCAAATCAGGTTGGGCACCAAAATTGACAAGTGTCTCTTGATTCACCGCCAGCAGTTCGCTGATTATCAGGTTGTCAGCTTGTCCTTTTACAGTCCAAGTTTGTGACGTGGTGGGAACCGTCTGCCAATTGCCAGCAAAATCACGCCCCAACAGCTCAACCGTGTACTCTCCATCGGAAAGCCCCGCCAATTCGATTTGGTCGGTTCGAATGGTACCATTCGGATCGTAACCGTTCCCAATCGAAAGGGTGTCCGACCAAGCCCCACCGTTCAATCGATACTGATAGGCAAAAATCCCCGGCCCCCCGACGGTCAGCACCACATCTCGCTCGACCGTTGGCGACGTCGGTTCACCACTAATCCAGGCACCTTCAGCAACGCCAGCGCCGAAATCGTATCCTTGAATCTGAGCAATAGCCACGGAACCGAGCCCGAGGGAAAAATCGCCTCCCAAGGGATCGGTAAGGCGCGGGTCACCCACCTGATTCCCACTTCCCAAGTTGATCGTATTGCTCGAACGATCAGCCACAGCAACGAGTGCGACCTCCGGGCTCAACAAATTATTCTCAAGTTGCAAACCGGTAATCTGTCCTGCCGGCAAATCGACGTTGCCAAAGACGCGTGGCAGATCCGCAAAGATATTTCCAGCAACAAAGGCGCCTTTGCCAGGCTTCGCCCCCGGCTCATCGACGAAAAGGTTGATTGCCGCATTGACGCTCGGATTGCCAAAACGATCTTCAAAATCAGGGTGCACTTGCACAACGGTGTTGTTCTCAAAGATCGTCGCCGCATTATTTTTCAGATTGATCCCGTGATCGACGTCATAAAACACATTTCGCGCGACCACCAAAGTCGTATTGGCACCAGCATCTCCGGTAGAAATAGCATTCGCATATCCGCGATCACTCGTCGAATCATCCTTGGACACATGCTTGAACAGATTGCCTGCAACATAAACGTCACCGCCTAAATCGAGTAATTCGTCACCTGCTCCTTGAAAGACATTGTCAAGGATCTGCAGAATAGGCCCGTTAGCCACTCGATTGCTGTCCGCATCGATCACATCGTTGTGGCCCTTATTCGTGCCAAACTGATTGTTCTGAATCAGCAATAGCCCACCCTCAGGCGTTCGACCACTCAGCTTGATGTGCTCCGACACGTTGTCGAGCCTCAGCTGGGCTGGATCTTCATTCGCTGCAAACATGTCGGGAAAAACGGAGTTCCGTACAACGAGAGACGCATTGTTCCCATAGATCATGCGCAAATGCGTCCCGGCAAAGCTCACATCATCAACGACCAGTTGACTGTTGATGACGCCAATCGAACCATTACTGTCCTGAGCGTATTCAAGATCGGCAAACGCAATGGTATTTTCCGGCGACTTGGATCCTCGAAATTGGATTCCTGCCCACCTGGCCGGTCCTTCAGGCAAACCTTCCAAGTCCGGCACAAATGGCTGCCCGGGGACCGTGGTAAAACGGATACGCTGATCGGCTGTCCCGGCAGCGATCAATCTGCCTCGAACAGTCAACCGAGCGTCAGGTTCGAAAAAGACAGACGTGCCGGGTTCAATCCTCAGTACGGCATCAGCAGGAACCGATAACTCGCCCCTAATCTGATAAGGCCCCTCGGCTGCTGTCCAAACCGTCTCGCCGACCGGCAGATCGTTCCTAATTTCCTGCACACTACCGTCATCGTACCAAACGTCGATAAAATCTTTGGCAACAATTTCGCCTGCCCCATCCGCACCACTTGTCGCCTGCACCACCAAGCGGTTGATACCGGGATTGAGTGGAATGCCCGCAGGTCGCTGGTATCGTCCGGCTAACGAGAAGTCAAAACTCAGGTCCGCGTCATCAGGAGCAAATTGATGAACTTCAACGGCGACGAGATTCTTGCCGTCCTGCAGAATTGCGGGATCGAGTGGAAAGGAATGATAAGTTCGTTCCGCCGATCCATTTCGAATATTGCTCAACGCCAGCGTATCAGTAGCGATCTCACCTGCGGGGAGATTGCTGCGAGCAACTTCTTCCCCGTTAATATAAACAACCGCCCCATCATCTCGCAGCAAACGCATACTCAAGGTCAAATAGCTGGACGCATCTGCCAGATCGAATTCATGTCGAAAATAATAGGTAATGGGCTTCGCATCGGGATCATCCCCATCGTCGAGTACAGTTCGTTCATCTTTATCGCCATAACCAAGCTGCGCACGCCCCTCCCCCCAATCTTCCGTAAGAGAGAATCCAAGCTGATTCCAGTCGGTGGAAGGCGTTTTTCCACCATCCAGATAACTCCAGGTAGCTCCCGTCCTAACGGCTGTTCTGGTGTAACTACCAATTTCCCAACTGCTATTAGCGCTCAACGAAGCCGCTTGGCCGTTCACCGTGAGAGAATTGGCTCGATAGTTAACCTGACCGTGTAACTCAGTCGAATCACGATCGCTCCGTAACACCCCGCTTTGATCGTCCAGATGATGTTCGATCGCAATACCGACAGGCGTAATCGACTTGACGTAAGCCGCACGTGCCTGCAAGTAGCTAAAGATATTGTCGATTTGCTCGGCTGTCTGCACATCGCGCAAAACGGATTCAACAACGGTTCTCGCATCATCCGTCAGCAAGACGTTGTCGATCAAATCGTGCAAATGCTCATAATAACGAGGGCGAATCTCAGGGTGCAGTATCAGCCGGCGCAACGCGGGCACGTTCGTGGCATTGAAGATACCACGGGTCACTCCCGAAAACAGTGAATCGAGGTCATGAGAAAGCATGACGAAGCGGGAATCCTCAACACCGCGGTACATCGCATAGTCGTCGCCGGCCCGATCGCCATTGACTAATCCGCCTTCGGTATTACCCAGCAGCGCATGAAGCCCGAAATAGCGTAACCACTGATCGATGTCGACCACTTCTGCAACTTGTTCGAGGTAGGTTTCATCGGGCGCATTGTTCAAGACATGGGTCAAATGAATCACGTCTGACCAATCGGCCTCACTCTCATTCGTCAACTTGATATAGCTGACGTAGGCTACCGGATCTTCGTAGTAAACTAAGCCTGCGCCGCGACCGCCCGCGGGGGATTCGTTAGGACGTCGACCTTTGTAAATATTTCCGCCGTCATCGAGTGGAAAATGTTTCTCGGCAAAATCACCGTTTAAAGGCTCAATATGAGCATAGAATCTTTCGCCGAAAAGATTGACGCCATTGCTAAACATTTGCACCGGCTTCGCGTCGAATGTAGGCAAAGCGGCCATTCGAAACAAAGCACTTCCGGCAATCTGATCTTCAGGATGGTCGACGTTAAGATTGATCGCCGTCACTCCCTGCCAGGGATTGTCAGACGGAATATTGATTCGATTGTTCGGCGGATTCGCGTTACGACTCCCACTCCCGCGAATTCGAATTCCTGTGTTGTAGCGCACATTGATCCCTGCCTGATCAACACTAATGAACGTCGCATTCATCTCCGCATCACTTCGACGTTTGATGTCCGTGAACTCCTGACGCTCGGCGGCAGTCATGATTTCAAAGTACTGCGGATGACTTGCAGGTCCCCAAGCGATCGTTGGATCAAAAGCATCGATGACCTGGTACAACGCATTTGTCATTTGCCCGGACTCGGCCGTCGGTGCGGGCCAACTGCGTGAATTGCCTGCCTCGTCTGTCGCTTGCACAAAAAACTCGACAACCGCTAGATCGCCTTGGGCGGGAATCGTCGCCAAATAATTGCGATCACCAGCGATTTCATCACCCGCGTTCCCATCGTCTATCATCGACGTGGAATTGAATTCTGGTTGCCCATCGATGCGCCAATTCAGCGTCACCTGGATCGGATTGAGTCTCTCGTCGACAATCTGCGTCGTAATCACCACAACATCGGTCGAATGGGGAATCGCTGGGGAATGTTGCGTCTCGAGAATCAAGGGAGCCAAATCCGCTGAAACCACGGAATTCGCAGCACCGGGCGTTCCGGCTACCATGGAACTGGCGGCCCAATTCTGACCAAATTCAGCGGAGACCTCACTGCTTTTGCGTTCTAATGATTTTCCACCGCCATCGTGATCATCGAGCCAAACCCAACCTTGTGAACCGAGGTCATTTGGCCCCCGGCCTCTGACCGCCCAGTCTCCTTCGTCTGCATAAACGACTCGGTCAATTCGTTCGTCAGCAGCGTCCCGCAAGTTAATCGTATCTGAACGATTACTCAGCCGGCCCACCCAGGGACCGACTACCTGGATTTGATCACTGTAGATGGCCTGAAACGCCGCTGGGTCCGCGGCAATGACCAGGAATTCTCCCGTCCCCAGCGTTAGCTCGGGAAAGTCGAAATCAATGCCACCCGACAACCGCCAACCGGCTAAATCAACGGGTTCAATTCCTCGATTGAGCACTTCGATGAACTCTTCTTCGTCACGTTCACTACGAGGGTGGTACATGACCTCATTAATGATCAGCGTCCGCAACGGATCATCTATCGGAGCTTGCAAATTAGCGGCCCCGGGAGTCACCACGGTAAAGTAGCCAGCTTCTGACAGATCGGTTGAGACGCCATAGGAAACATTGCTGACTTGGCCGGGAAACTCAGGCGCAAACGAATCTTCAATCGTTGAACCATCCGGTCGCACCAACGCAAGAAATTCCCCGTCTCCACTCAACTTGAAATTAGCGTGCAATTCGGCCGACGGATCGGACCGGTTTTTTCCAGATGCACGAACGAGCTGATACTCTCCTCCGTCCAGATCTACACTCGGAAACTGCCAGCGAGTGAGGTCCAGGGAATCATCCGTCAGATGCCAACCTTGCAACGAAACAGGCTCCGAGGAGGCATTGTGTATTTCAATCCAATCGCTAAAGTCCCCATCCTGATCGACCAAGCCGGAATCGTTGACCGCCAGGAATTCGGATATCACCAAATCAGCCGCCAACAATTGGCGCGATTCAAGCTGCTCGAATCCAGACAAACTCTGAAAACGTGATCGTTCGCTTTTTACCATCATTCGCTGTTCCTGCCGCATGGAGCGAGAACGAGTGCACCGAAAACGCTCTGCGACTCAAAGAGTGAGCCTCGTCCGCATTACGTGAACCCACGCGATCTACGACCGCTCCATTGCGAGAGTCAAAAAGAAATACGAAAAGCGCCCCATAATCGTCAACCACCGAACGAAAGCTCAACGGCCTCGATATGCCCCGAGTAGGACGCTCATTTTGAGTATATTCCAAGACGCGATTTTTCGGCAAGGATTCTGAACAATGTTCAAGAGAAAAAACAAATTCGGAGGCCAAACGCATTGCCAAACGGCCCATTGATTCGCGGCCTACATTTGTTCAAAAAAACGATCAATTATCGCTGGTTTCAGCAGCGCATTCCTCAGCCGTTGTGAACGTTTCTCAAAAACTTGAAAGTTTTCGTTCTCCTGCCTGTCACGCTCAGGCAACAACGGTTTGCTGGGAGAATCCAACTTCGGCATTCGCAGCCGATTCTTCCCGTTTCGTTCTCGCTCCGTCGGATCCGATTGCCAGACCGGCAGCCGGATTGGAATGGCCGCGATGCCAGCACTTAACCCTGCATATTCACCGGTTTGGAAAGCGACAACAATATCCGCCGTATCGAATTCTCCGTCACAATTCCAATCGCCCTCACCCCACGAAGAGTTGTCGAACAAAACGTCTTCATATTCATTCGCTTGGAAGACAAGTACCAAGTCACCGCTGTTGAAGATTCCATCCAGGTTGGCATCACCCGGAACCACACCGAGAATGTCTCGGATCAAGAATTGGTAATCGGAATCATCCGTCATTCCATCGCGATTTAGATCGAATTTTGGATTTCCAGAATTCGCCCGAACAGCGGAGCATAGCTCATCAATATCGACGACGTTCACGAGTCCGTCACCATTGAGATCACCCGGTGAAAATGGGTTGAAGTCCGTCTTACCTGGGGTTCGCTTTTGTGACTTCCAACTCGTTGCAAAATCACCGAAGGCATCCGGGGCACGACGTGTTAATGCCTGCCGCGTGCCATTCAAATCGCTGGGCCAATCCTCCGAATTCCGATACGGAACGCGATCAACCAAAACTTGGGATCGATCAGGATCCTCACGACCGTCAATCGACTCTCGTTCAATACGAACGATGCCGGTCTCATCTCCGAGCTCGCCCGTCATCGGCCCCAGCAAGTTCGCTGACGAGTCGACGCTATACGCCAATCGAAATATTATTTCTCGCTCGGCGTCCAACTGTGGATCGAACTTCACAACGACCACCGCCTCGCCGGGTTGCAACGGGACACCAAGAGGCAACGAGAATTGGACAGATCCGTCAAGTGAGTAATCCCCGAGATCGATAACTGCAGCAGATCGATTGTAAATTTCCAGGTATTCGAAGTCGGCTGCCGTGAAGGGCCCATCATCATCGGGATCTTGCGGATCGTAAGCAACTTCGGTAATTACAATCGGCGGTAACTTCGGCCCGGAATTCTCAGCACCCAAGGTGGCGATTTCCATCGGGAAAAGTCGGCCGTCCGCATCGGGCCAACGCCCCAGTGTGACCCCCGGATCGGTGGCCCCAAATTTAACTCGATCCACAAATCGGATCGGCTTTCCCGTCGAAGCAGATTCGACAAGGAAGAGATCATCACCGCGAACCGCATTCAGTCCAAAACCAAATTCACTTTGTGCTAACGCTACAAATTCATGTTCTGCGATACTGAATCCCTGAGGAATTTGATAGCGAGTCAGATTGTCTTGCGTATCGGTTAAGTACCAGCCACCTAGATCGAGATCATTGGGCGTCGTGTTCAACAATTCAATTCGATCGAGAGTCGGTTCATCAGAATTTGCGAGGAGTTCATTGATGACGATTCGATTATCAGCACCAAGCCCAGCCACGCCCGGTGAACCTCCGATCTCACTGCTGCTACGGTAGTTGCTTGGATCCCCAGCCCCCCCCATCAAATCAATCACTTCCAACGAACTGCCCGCCCCATCAGCTCGCTCAGGCCACGCATCCGAATCGTCGTACTGGAGTTTTGCAATCGGCTTCTCCAAAACATCGAATAATGAAATCAACTCACCACCGTTGCCCAGTTTCCCCTTATAAACCCATTGGCTAGCATCATCACCAAGCCCACGAGCGAGTAACAGGTCGTCTCCGAATCGCGAAGCGAAGGCTTCACGATTCCTGACCACCGCCATCCGTTGGTTGGGAGCAAGCAGTTGGGACCCAAATTTGAAATCAATTCCCTCGCCACCGACACGCGAGAATTGTACTCCCGTCAAATCGATCGGACGATCGGCGATGTTCACTAGCTCGATGAATTCAAATTCATCGTTGTCGACATCCAATTCGCCAAATGGCAGCAAAGCGTCGTGCGGGTTGTAATTGACTTCGGCCACTTTAAGATTAGTTGCATTGGCAGGAAGTGTGTCGGTGAAATATTCCGCCACACCGATGGCCGACCACTTATCCGCTGCTAGACGACGCGTCTTGAGCGTCGTTCGTTGCTGGATCTCGACGGCATCTCCTGCCAACGCGGTTGGGGAGATTGAACCATCAGGATTACGAGGATCACTACCGTCCAAGGTATAGTAGATATTGCCGGTCGTCGCCGACATCTCGATACGCTGGCCAGCTTCGATTGCCCCGCTTGGCAAACTGAATTCAGGTGCGTCACGATAGAATCCATTTCGGCGCAAGTCGCCTAGTAACGACCGAGAGCGAACGAAAAAAAACGAATCGAGATTCGAATTCACCACGGGTAACCAACGCTCATCACGCGTAAATAGCGTACCAATCGGTTGTCCACGTCCGTCTCCCCATCGAGCCGATTCGGCAACCAATGGTGATTTCACTTCTTCGACAAGATCCGCATAGAGAGCAGCCGGTACATTTTTCTCAGGATACTCGGGATCGTACTCGGCGTTAGCCGGGTCGACAAAGTAGGCACCACCTGCCGTAAAGTGCTTTTGCACCCGATCACTGAAATTTACTCGAAACGCTTCACTCTCTTTCAAGAGCTGATAGATCGCTCCCGGCCCTTCATTACCGACCTCGGCAATCGATTCTTTTTGTCCTTGATCGAGCGTGAACTCAGCATCCCAGACGTAGAACTGGAAACCTGTGCTATCGGGTCCCAAACGCCGTGACATGTAGTAGTTTCGAATCGGCCAATCGCCATTCTTGGCATAGACATTTGTGATCAGGTAGTCGATGTAATTCTCGACATCCAAGAAGACTTCCCAATCATCATTGCGGGAACCGTCTAAGTTCCGCCCTTGGAGACGCAAATAGGCAGCCGTCTTGTCCTGTTGATTGCCAGCCCGAGCAACATCGCGCGATAAGTCAATCAGCCTGTTCCAGGCATCCAGGCTGCCGATCACAGCGCTGACACCTTCCTGTCCCAAATCTCCCGCATTCAAAACATCGTAGTCTTCCTTTTCGCCGCCGAAGTAATTTGCGGCGAATTGACCGTCAATACGCTCGACCGGATTGTACATCCCCCAATACAGTCCATTAATGAACAGGTGCATGTAAGTTCCATGCGAAGACAAATTACCCGTTTGCAACTGGGAACGTCGCAGGAATTCGTCCCGGATGTAATGGATCCCAACAAGATACTCGCCACTACTTGATCGAAGGGAAATCGAGTCAAACGTGGAGGCATTTTCGGAGCCAAAAAATGGGTACTCGAGCTTGGACGCACCATACTCCTCTTTAAAGAGTAGTCGGAGGGAGCTTTTACTGGAAATGAAACGCGAAATTCCGCCCTGAATGCGAAGGCCTGCGTCAACCTGAAATCCAGCCCCACCGTCGTGCTCAATCAATTCCACGGAGGTGGGACGCTCCCACTCAACGCCCCGTTCGGTGGGATTGGAATAGATTCCACGATTGCCGAATAGGTCATCCATTTCCATCACAATTGAAAGCGTCGGCACCGACTTGAGATCATTGCGAATCGTATCGGCATAGCGTGATCCATACCGGTCGGAGCCGTTTTGGCCAATGATCCGCGGATCCATCGCATAATCCGCATCCCATTGGCCCACCTCGCTTGGAAAACCTTTCCTTCTTGCGCTTGCGCGACTCTGAGTTAGTACATCTTCAACGAACAGAAAAGAACGAGTGCTCACCGAACTCGACTCGAATCCTTCACGAAAAGCTGCGGCCCGAAGCACGGTACCAGAATCGACAGTCAAAGGTGAGTCGTAGACCGTTCCATGGGTGAGTGTGGGTACCGATCCGTCGGACGTATACACAATTTTGGCGTCAGCAGTCGACGTGGTCAAAGTCAGGTCGAAAGACTCGTCATAAAAACCGTGAACCTCGCTGAATTGAACCCCCTCAACCACACGAAACGGTGTTGTCAAATTGGGACTGCCGGGCGACGCTGTCGGCAAATAGGCCGGTGTCGGATCCAGTTCACTCGTCGCCACCAGCCCCATTTGCAACAGAAAACTCTCATCGTCGGCAGTTGCTTTGAGCCCTTGATAGGACAAAACGTTCTTGCCCGCCCGCAACAAATCTACCGGAATGGCAATAAATTCCGATTCAATTGCTTGCGAATCTGGCCGAGGTGTCACTGCGAGTGAATTCCATCGCACCTCCGTGGGCACATTTCGTCTGATGACTTCTTGACCATTCAAATGGACCACTAGACCGTCATCGTACCGCGTGTCTACCACAATGCCGGAAAATGCCCCAGGATCCAACAGATCAAATTCTTGACGAATCCAAATCGACGCCGCCTGCCCCGTCAGCTCGGCGGTTAGATCATTATCAATCAGTCCTGAGAACGTATCCGACAATGAGCCAACACCATCAACCAACAGATTATCAATCAACAAGCCCGAATCATTGAATCGACTTTCCGAGTTAACCGCACCAATACCAAGGGTGTACGAACCCCCGCTCTCAAACGTATGAGAAAACTTCCGATAGCCCGATTCCCGGGCGAAAGAGGTGCCGGATGGCTGCTCGACATCAGCAACACCAGCAAGTTCAATCACACCGACATCTGGCGCGATTGAAACGAAGGCAAAGTCATCAAAGCCGTTTGTCCTTGGCTCATTCGTAAGAAAATTCCAATCAAACTCAATTCGACTACCCGCTTCCACTTCCAATTCACGCTTCAACACCGACCCACGGGTCACGGAACCATTGCCAACTTTGTCGAGAGCAAAACGTCCAAGCCCCAAGAAATTCTCCAAGCTAAAACGGGTTGGAGCGTCTTGTGAGGTGCGCAAGATTGCCTGCTGCCCACCCTGAGTTGGTTGCGAACCAACCGAAGCCGTGACCACGTCGGTCTCTCCTCGAACCTGCCAATTTTGAAAATCGCCCGCTTCAAAACCGACATTTGGCAAGCCTTTCCGCAATTCGTATCCCAAGCTTCCGGTTGCCTGGGTCCAATCCGCTTCATCAAAATCAACGGTGGTCCAGCTATTTCCCGTTTCGTCATTGTCGGCGGAAGGGATGGTAAATCGAAAAGAAGAATCTGGACCAATCAATTGGGTTTGGTCAACAACGAGACCAAAGGCAACATCAGATGACTGACGTGGGTATACCGGACTGAACTCCTGAGAAATGCCCTCTGGACCAACGAGTGCCAAATACTCCCCCGCGTTTCTCAAACGAAAGTTCGTGTGAAGTTCACCAGTTCCGTTCACACGATCCTTCCCCGATGCGAACACGACTTGGTAGTCTCCAGCCGCAAGCTCCAACGGCGGGAGCGGCCACTTGTCCAAATCATCGGCGTCATCGGTCAAGGTCCAACCATTCAGCTGAACTCCTTCCGCAGTCGGGTTGTGAATCTCCAGCCAATCGCTGTACTCACCGTCTTCGTCCACCAACGTCGAACTATTGGCGGCCATGAATTCGCTGATCACCAATGCATCGAAGGCTAACAGCCTGCGCGTCTCTAACGACTCAAAATGACAGAGCTTGATTCGACGCTTTCGCATGATCACTTTCGAGCTGAATCGACGCTGGCATCGTTCGCACGCGACACCAATCCGGCCTTCTCACGATAAGCAGGATCGCGGCGAAATACATCTATTTTGTTCTAGCAGACGGCTCCATATTTGACAGAACTTGCACAATTCGGCAGCTTTGTGTCAAGACGAGAGAACTCAAAACGGCCAGCGCGGAAAAGCGTCAAGCGGTTTTAGCTGCAAAAACGCGCTAAGAAACAGTGTCACCGGGACCCCAGACGGGGCGAAATGCCCGAAAAATTCGATAGCCCACTCTCAGCCACGAATCCTGCGGCCCCTCTAACCGCCGAAGCGATTGCCCGACTCAGTACGAACGCAACCCATTTCGACGTCGAGACAAAGGCGAGAGGATCTGCCAAACGCTCGATCACCAGGCTAGGCGTTTGCACCTTGTTTATCGAGCGTATCCTGTAGTTGTTCTTCAGCGGACCTCGTGTAAGGCAGACTCCTAAACCAGCAGAGTAGGCTACCGCTGGCAAGAATACTAAGAATGAGTATCGGAACTCGATAGACGTAGCTACCCGGCATTTGGACTGATTCGACCAAAAACTGTTCCATTCGCGGATGGCTCTCGACAAAGTCGCCATTCATGAAGCTCGCAGAAAATAGCTGCAAGCCATTGTGGCAACCATGAAAGATCATACAAGGCAGAATACTTCCGGTGTGCACCGCAATGTATCCGAGCAACAAGCCAAGCACGAAGGCATTCAACGATTGTTGCAGCATCCCATGGACAATGCCAAAGAAGGCGCTGCTCAATAGAATCGCCGTTCCCTTACTGCCGATGTGCCGCATGCCCGACAGAATGAAGCCTCGAAATGCAAGTTCTTCGCAAATTGCCGGCATGAATGCCAACAGCGCGATCATTTGCCACATGGGGACGCCTTCGGCGATTTTCGCAAAGCCCGATAGTTGCTCCAATGTTTCGGGGCTGATCGGGTATAGCCACTGAACCAATTCCCGCATACCCACCGCGGCCGGGTGTAAGAACACCGCCAGCAATACCGCAGCAAAGACCACACTGAAGCGAGGTATCCGCAGCAGTAAAGTACTTACAGGACTGGACGTAAGCATTGTGGTCATCAAGAGTACAGGAGCGACAATCAAGGCCAACTGAACGATCGCAGTGGAGACCACGAACGAGGACCAAGAAATGGGTGCCGGCGCGACAAGCCGCACAAAAAATTGCAGCAACAACAGAATTACGCCACACATGAAGGCTTCGGCACAAGTCGGCGTATTGGATCGGTCTCGCACAAAGTGGTAAAGCAACAGTTTCAAGTCGAATCGCTCAGACTCGTCAAACAAAACCGATTCATCATTGAATTGATGAACAGCCCACCCCACAGCGAGTCGACAACATAAAGCCGTGACACCGATTACAGGTAAAGCATATCGAATCGCTGATGCGTAGTCGCCTTCGATCAGGCAGCGCAACAGGAGCATCACGCCGGTAATCGGAATCAAACTGTTGCCAAGATTGATTTCTGTACTCGGCATCACAGGAATCACTGCCAGTGGCATCGTAACCAGCAGCAGCGGCATTAGATAATACTGTCCCTCTTTGCTGCTCCGCGCCATCGTAGCAAAAGCAAGCGCCAAGGCGCTAAACAGCGCAGCCAGTGGTAGCAAAGCGAGAAATAGCCAGCCCATCGTACTCAACGGAGGCGGGCCTAATATCGAGGCACCTCCATCGCTTTGTATCGGATTAATTCTCGCGATGATCACCGCTCCGGTGACCGTCAAACTGATCAGGTTCAACAGCGATGTTGCGATGCTAAAGATCACCACCGTCAGCAGTTTCCCCCAAACGATCTCACGACGTTCCGCAGGACTCGAAAGTAAAGTCTCTAACGTTCCCCGTTCTTTTTCACCGGCACAAATGTCAATCGCAGGATAGAAAGCACCAGTCAGCGCCCAAACGATTAAAACGAACGGAAGAATCTTCGACCACATGGCCGCCCGCAAGCTGGTCGACTGCGACACATCTCGATTCGTAATTTGAAAAGGTTCGGCGATGGATTCGGGAATCTGGCGGTCTGACAAGGCCAGCTCGATCATCTGATCTCGCCAACGATCGAGCAACATGCCCACACGATCATAGGCGGCCCGAGAGCGATCTTTTGCACCAGAAAAACATACCATCGGGCTGGGTACCGGCCCCGTGTCGCGATCACTCAACAGATGATCATCAATCTGTTTTGCAAAGCTTGGTGGAATATAAACCACCACATCATATTCATTGCTACGCAGTGCATCTCGCGCCAGCCTTTCAATGTTTTCTCGGCTTACCGAGAGTCCAGAGTCGGCCGTCAGCACCACCAACCGCGCTCGCTCAGGACTGGAAAACAATTCGGGCGCGATTTGCAACCCTTGTTCATTTTCATCGGTCCCTACGACAAATCGCGGTTCGGCTGGAAGATCATCTCTGCCGATCAACAAAACTCGAACTGGACTTTCCTGAACAAACTGAGCAACCTGGAGAAATGACACTCCGATCAAGGGATAGAGCAGCAACGGCAAAACGGCAATCATAAAGATCGTCCGTCGATCACGGAGCTGATCGCGCAATTCGCGTTGAAGAATCAACTTAACGTTGTACCACTTCATGGAGCCGTCCGTTGTTCGTCGTGGCGCGAAATCAGCTGAAAAAACAATTCTTCCAAATCGTCCTCACCATGCGTTTGCCGTAATTCAGGCAAGGTCCCCTCTGAGAGGATATGCCCTCGATAAATGATCGCGATGCGATCACAGAGTCGTTCCACTTCACTCATAATGTGGGTGGAAAAAATAATGCATTTCCCCATGTCGCGAAGTTCTGCAATCGTCTGCAAGAGAGATCTTGCCACCAAGACATCAAGCCCCACAGTCGCCTCATCAAAGATCAAAACAGGCGGATCGTGAATCAAGGCCCGTGCAATGGAAACCTTCTGCTTCATCCCGGTCGACATCTTTGCGCCAAGTACATCACGAATTTCATTCATCTGCAATCGCTGAAAGAGACTCTCAGTCCGTTCCGCTAAGACATCACGTTCCAAGCCGTGAAGTTTGCCAAAGTACTCCACCATTTCTGCTGCGGTCATCCGGTCATAAACGGCCGTATTCGCCGACACAAAGCCGATCTGCCGTCGAACCATCGACGGTCGGTTAACCACGTGATAACCGTTGATTGAGGCGGATCCGCTGCTGGGGCGAAGTACCGTACTGAGAATGCGTAGCGCGGTCGTCTTTCCGGCTCCATTCGGCCCCAACAGACCATAAACCTGTCCGGGATAGGCATCTAATGTCAGCCCCGATAGTGCCAGAACTTTGCCGCGACGCAAATCGGCATAGGCCTTCGTAAGCTCACGGACATGAATCATAGTTAATGGCCTAATTGATCATCGCGAATCATCACATCGAAACAACATCACAGCCAAAGATATTCGACGTGAACGGCAGCCCCTGCACACGGCTTGTCATGACAAGACTTCTCTGCCCATTCAGCTTAGCTCATTCGACAAGTCGATCCCAGGTTGCCAGAAAGCAACAGTGACTATCCCGAGTGGAGTCCAAACACTGTCGGATTGACACAACTTCTCCTGTTCGTTCCCCTCGATGAGTCTGCAAGACCTAGACGAACGGGTCGTGCGGATCGCAGGACAACCCTTTGCTTCTATTCGCTGCGGTCTCCCTGAATTAAAACGTAGTCAAGCGATCTCGTCAAAGCCCCACCACCACCGGTCAGTCGCTTCACTCGCGGAGCACGACCGATATATTCCAAGAAAATATTCCTTGCAATCCACACAACCAATCTCAACGTTAAAAGTCTTCCTCGAAGCGACGTGATTCCGCTTCGTTTCCCGTTGGCGTGAACAAACAAACTACACGTTTCTCGAAGCGACGACTTGCCAATACGATGGATCTCGCAGCGTTAACCAAGCGGGCCAAAGCGGCGCGACGACCTCAACTGGCTCACGGGTTTTCGGATGCCGAAAACCGATGCGACGTGCGTGAAGAGCAATCCACCGGCTGCGCCAATGGTCGACGGCAGGCCCAAATTCAATCGTCGCCCCGTAGTCGATATCCCCGAGTACTGGATGGCCGCGAGCAGCGCACTGCAAGCGAATTTGGTGCATACGTCCCGTGTCCAGCCGAATCTGTAACCAACTGCCAAATTCATCGTGCTTGATGACTTCATAGTTCAGCACGGCCGAGCGGCCGTCGGGATGGTTGCAATCAACTAATTCGGCTTTTGGTTGATTGGGAATCTTTCGCATCTTATCGCACCATTGGCCGCTGACTGGAGAGACTTGGCCTTGCACCAACGCCCAGTAGACCTTTTCAACCATTCGACCGGAAAATTGCTCTGACAATCGTCTCGTAGCGCGAACATGCCTCGCAAAAACGATGGCACCGGAAGTTGGCCGATCAAGTCGATGGGGCACTCCGACATAGGGATTTCCCGGATGGCTTTCGCGTTGTTTCAAGAAGGCGCGTAAGCGTTTATCCAGGCTATCAATTTCAGGCGGTGATTGAGTCAGAACCCCAGCCGGCTTGTTGAGCACCAGACAGGGATGCTGCTCCCAGATCACATTCACGCTGCCGGCGGGCTCCATCTCATTGGCACGATCTTCGATTGCACACTTCCCTTCGCACAAAAAATGCCGTGCGTGATGTGTCCCTTACGGAACAGCAACAGCACGGCATTGGGTTTCAACACGTCCCTAGACAGGGCGAACGACAAACGGTTCGCGATACTCACGAGTCAACATCGCATCTGCTTCGGGATGATCGACAAAGGTCTCTGTCGCCGGATCGAAGGGCAAATGCTGTCCCAAATGGAATGGGGTTGCAGCATAATCGACCTTGTTTCGCTGCAGATGTTCCAGTGTTCGATTCAAAGTTTGCTGGGCATTGTCTGCGACCTCCAAAGCTTGCAAGCGATCCTCCAGCTCACCGACTTGAATCGGATCTCCTAATTGATAGGAGATATTCCCGAGGTGGCAAAGTGCACTCGAAAGATGCCCTTCAAGGATATCAGCGTTCAAATCACGATGATCACGACTTCGTACAGCAGCCACAAAGTTGGCATAGTGATCAGCCCCACCGTTGAACTCACGAATCTTGTTACCATCCAAGTCGAATGCGGCTCCCGAACTGTAACTCGTCATCACGACATAACCATCCTCGCCTTCAAAGATGACACCAACTCGGGCACCCTTATAGTCCGAGGTTTCGAGTCCGCGCACTTCAAACACAAGCGATTTATCGCCATACGCGTGTAACACAACTTGTGTGTTGGCGACGTCGCCGGCATCTTCGTATCCGAATCGGCCACCATAGCTAATGACCGAATCGCTCAGCTGATCTACGCCCAATCCCCAACGGGCCAAATCCATTTGATGGATACCTTGATTTCCAAGATCGCCATTTCCAAACGGCGATTGCCAATGCCAATCGTAATGAAATCGGGGTCGGGTCACGGCTTGCTGTTGAGCAGGGCCAAGCCAGACGTCGTAGTCCACTGATTCGGGTGAAGCGTATTCACCACGCTTCCCAATCGATCCTCTGCGTTTGTAACATAGGCCGCGAGCGACCTTTACCGTGCCGATCCCGCCCTGATGAACAAAGTCCATGGCGGCGATCATGCCGGGGTTAGAACGGCACTGAGTGCCCGTCTGGCAGATTTTATTTTCCTTTCGAGCTACGTCAACTATCACACGCCCCTCGAAGACGTTGTGGCTTACCGGTTTTTCAACATACACATCCTTACCGGCCTGCATGGCCCAAATCGACGCTAATGCGTGCCAATGATTGGGTGTAGCAACGGTGACAATGTCGATCGAATCGTCTTCCAACATTTTCCGAATATCTTGGGAAAACTTTGGTGCATGTTGTTGACGCTCCGCAACTTTCTCGACCTGCCGCTGGCCCACGGCAGCATCCGCGTCGCAAATGTGTGTAATGTTCGCATCACTGCGTCCCACAAATGCGCCAAGATGAGATTTACCTCGACCATTCACTCCGACAACAGCCACGTTCAACTTGTCATTTGGACTCGTATTTTTCGGCTTCTCTTCGGCCCGTAAGCCGGTCGTCGCTCCAGTCGCAACAGCCGCTGCGGTGGCAAACATGGAATCTTCAAGAAATTGGCGCCGGTTACGAACGTTCATGGAGGGCATTCCTCTTTTAGTCGTTTTTTCAGGGATTAGCAGGACACTTACCCGCTCCTGACGCCTAACGCGCCTTGGGGGGAACTTGCATGTCGAAATTGTATCACATTCGAAATCCCGATGCACTTTGAAAGAAAAGTCGCAGAAGAAAAGTTGCACCGAGGAGTTGAAGTTCGTGCTAAAACTTCCTCCCGCCGAATCGGGCAAAAATCCAATTCGTAAGCCAGGGTACAAGTCGATCGACGGCCACAAGCATTTTACCGCCGACCGAAAGCACAATCTCGCGCCGTCGCGATCGCATGGCGGAAACAATTCGACTCGCCACTGCCTCAGGAGTCATCTGAAACGGACTCACCGTGGGAGCTACCTGAGGATCGATCAAGCTATCGAAGAACTCGCTTTTGGTAGTGCTTGGACTTACCAGCAAGAGACCAATGTTTTTCGAAACCAGTTCGCATCGCAATGAATCGGAGAAGCCATGCATCGCGAACTTGCTCGCACAATATTCACTTTTGTTTGGGACAGCAAAATGGCCCAGGACAGAACCCACATTAACAATTAACGGGTCTCGACCGTCCTTCAACAGGGGAAGCGTCGCGCGTATTAGTTCGGCGGGGGCAAAAAAATTCACCTCCATCAAACGACGCAATCGATTTTCGTCGGACGTCGAGAAGGCACCATAAGTGCCGACACCCGAGTTATTGATCAGGATATCCAAACCATCGAATTCACTAACCGCTGTTCGCACTAACTCGTCACGCGTGGTAGACAGAACGATGTCACCTACGACGACGGAGACGCGAAGGCCCTGGGAGCGGAGGTCGGTAGCCAGTGTTTCCAGGCGATCTCCTCGACGAGCCGTAATCAGCAAATCCGCCCGTTGCTCCGCAAGCTCTCTCGCCAACGCTCGTCCGATTCCGCTTGAGGCGCCTGTCAGAAGCACTCGAGCTCCGTCTAACTTTCGTCGCATACCGCTCCTAGGCCACATCCTCGATGGTCGAGTCCCCTACACTGTCCTGTTCATCGGGCGGATTCACCGAAGCCGCTTGATGGGCGCGAATCTCTACACTCGAATCTCGAATTCGTCCCAAATGCTTCTTCGGCATCCGGCAATGAATTGAAACTCGATTATCGACATAGCTACGAGAAAGGATCTCGCCGTTCGCTGCGAGATAAGCCATCAGTTTTCCATTGTCAACATTCATCTCAACATCAACGTCGCAAAACGCATAACTCAACGCGTCGCTGACTTTGTGAGCTAATAGCTCAAGCCCTTCGCCAGTTTTGGCACTCACGGGAATCGCGTTCGGGTAGCGACGCAAAATCCCCTCTACCGCAACACGCGAGGAAGTTGAATCAATCTTATTAACGACCAACAGGGTGTTCTTTTCTTCGATGTCCAAATCTTCGAGGACACCATAGACAGCAGAAACTTGATCGAGAACCGAATTGTTTGACGCATCACAAACATGCAAGAGAAGATCGGTCTGGCGAGCTTCTTCCAACGTCGCTTTAAAGCTGGCGATCAAACGATGGGGCAAATTTCGAATAAAGCCAACCGTATCGCTCAACAAGACGGGCCCCCAATGCGGCAACTGCCAACGACGGGTGCGCGTATCAAGTGTTGCAAAGAGTTGGTCCGCGGCCAACACGCCTGCCCCGGTCAACGTATTCATCAAGGTGCTCTTGCCCGCGTTAGTGTAACCCACCAAAGAAACGGTCATATGATCACTACGCCCGGCCACTTGCCGTTCGCGTCGACGCTCAATCTTTTTCAGATCACTTCGCAAATCGTGAATCCGTTTCTCAACAAGCCGACGGTCCACCTCCAATTGTTTTTCACCTGGGCCGCGCATGCCGACGCCCATATTCAAACGAGATAGATGAGTCCACATTCGCTTGAGCCGAGGTAACGAATACTCCAATTGGGCTAACTCGACTGCCAGCCTCGATTCGTAAGTACGCGCATGAGATGCGAAGATGTCGAGAATTAATTCGGTACGATCGATGACCTTCGTATTCGTTGCCTTTTCCAACGATCGCGTTTGGGCCGGGGTGAGATCATTGTCAAAAATGATCACGTCGGCATCGGTCGACTCGACCAGAACTCGCAACTCCTCGGCCTTCCCCTTCCCCAAGTAAAAGGTACTATCGGGCCGGTCTTTCCGTTGGGTGAGAAGGCCGGCCACAGAGCAACCGGCAGCATTGGCTAACCCTTGTAGTTCCTCAAGATCATCCGCAAGATGCTCATTCTCTGGGAGGATCACGCCCACGAGTACAGCGGACTCGCTGACGAGGCTTTGGGTACGATCAATGTCTGTCACGTTTTGAGAGATCCTCCAAGGCATTGGAACAACGTTTTTCAAGCAGAGCCCGTACTCTAATCAGACCCTCGCCTGAACAGAAAGGCTCCTTTACCAGTTTAACCGGGAATCAGTCGAAACCTAAGTCGTCCCGGGGGCTTTCTGGGGGATTTCGGGATTTTACAAGGAGACTGGCGACTTATTGTTCCCTCAACCGGTCTCAAAATCGACATCGGAGTCGGCAAGAGGTTCACTTGGCATCGCGATTGCCAGGTTGCAGATCGCCGGGCAACCGTTTCACCCAAGCGTCGAACAAGGGACGCTGGAGTTCAATATCTCGTCGTCGATCGCGTCCCAATTCGGCCCGTTCGACCTCCGAAAGCGAAGAAATCCAAGCATCATCGGTAAGCGGAGCTTCCTCGCTTTCCAAGCGTCCGTCAATCACTTTCACCCAATAAAAGAGCCGATCCCCTGTCGAAAGGCGCGCAATCACCTGGCATTCCAACCAAGCCACGACGCCAGTGAGGCGGGGCGTCCCAGTCGTTCCGGCCACCCAATCGACACCGGCAAATTTATCGACATCGCGTCCAGTTTGAGCAGCAAATTGATGGGCAAGTCTTGATTGGCGTTGACTGATGAGATGCAGTCCCAAAGATTCGCTGGCGTCCACCAGTTCACGGGTAAAGTGATTGGCGGCCAGACTTACCACAAAAACGGCCGGATTCGCATCTAACGACGCCTGAGTCACCCAGGTTGCGACTAACCCCCCTTGCTGGCCTTGATGGGCGGCCGTAACCAGCCACAATTCACGACTAATCTTGGCCAAAACATCAGCCACAGCGCTGCTAGAATCCCCGCTCATCGTAGCATTCCCGTTTCTAAGTTCTCGCTGATCTCAAGAAAACACCGATTAAGTCGCTGTTGTACCAAATGCAAGTCTCGCACATCATGTGCGGTGTTCGCTTTCACAAGAATGCGAGTTTGAGGCGGATCGTCCTGATTCGAAACCCTAGACAAACGGTACAAAGCTGACGATGCCATTGGACGCGTGGATCGCGATTTTCATCACGTTTGTGGTATTTACCGTGCTGCAGATTCGGCGCGGAGCCCCCGTGGACGTTCTCTTCCTCGGTGCTTTGATCGGGGTCACACTCAGCGGCGTCATTACTCCCACTGAAGCGCTCGCTGGTTTTGCGAATCCAGCGGTAATTGCAATCGGAGCCCTGCTGGCAGTTGCCGCAGGCCTCCGGTCGACGGGTGTCTTGGACTGGATAGGACAAACCCTGCTCGGATCGGCCAAAACCGAAACACAGGCCATGCGTCGTCTGGCGATCGCCTTGTTATCAACGTCCGCTTTCTTGTTGAACACAGCTTTGGTCGCGATGATGGTCCCCGTCGTGATTGAATGGTGCCGACGTCGGAACATCTCACCATCACGATTGATGATGCCAGTCAGCTACTTGGCCATCCTAGGTGGCGTTTGCTCGCTGATCGGAACCAGCACCACTCTGATTGTTAATAGTCTGTTGGAAAAACAATACACGACACGCCAGAACGAGTTTTTGTCGACAGCCCAAGATTTGAGCGTTGAGCAAGCGCGATACCAGGCGGCATTCATCGAGGGCGTAGCGCCGATGAGCTTGTTCGAAATCGGTCGCGTCGGACTGCCTTGTGCATTGATGGGAACTGGAATTCTTTTTTTGGTCGGACGAAGATTGCTTCCCAATCGAACCGACATGATTGAACAACTATCCGAAAACCGACGTGAGTATGTCGTTGAAATGCTTGTTCAATCAGATTGCCGTATGATTGGACGCTCGGTTGAGTCTGCTGGCCTTCGCGAACTTCCCGGTTTGTTTTTAATCGAGATCGATCGCGACGGTGACATCGTCACACCGGTGGCTCCAGAAGACGTCCTTCGGGCGGGAGATCGTCTCGTCTTTGTCGGTGTCGTGAGTACCATCGTCGACCTGGAAAAATTCCCGGGCTTAGTACCCGCCACAGAGCCCATTTACGGAAGTCAGTTGGTGCGCGACCATCGTCGAAACATGACCGAAGCCGTCTTGTCACGGTCATCGCCGCTGATCGGAACAACGGTGAAAGCAGCCAACTTTCGTCGTCGTTACAACGCAGCAGTCGTGGCCGTGCATCGGGACGGAGCCCATGTGGGTCAAAAAATCGGCGACATCAAGCTTGCTCCCGGCGACACGATTCTGCTGCAAACTCGCGACGACTTTGTTGCTCAACACCGTAACAACCCTCACTTTTATCTCGTGAGTGCGGTCGATGAGTATTCACCACGGAGACACGATCGCACCTTAACAGCAGGCATCCTGGGAATTATCCTCATCGCTTGGTTGATTCTCGCCAATCTGAAATCGGTACAAGCCATCCTTCCCATGGCGAACGACAGTGCCTTTCCGGCCATTGTCGGCATCACGATTGCGGGGCTGATGATCGCCACGCGATGCTTGTCGGTCGCCGACGCACGCGCATCATTAAACCTCCAAGTGCTACTCACGATTGTGGGAGCACTTGGCCTGGGGAAAGCGTTGGAGAAAAGTGGTGCTGCGAATGTCATTTCACAGCTTATTGTCTCCGGCGTAGGCGACCATCCGATGATCCTGTTAATCGTCATCTACGTGATGGCGATGCTCTTTACCGAATTGATCACCAATAATGCAGTCGCCACAATCCTTCTCCCTCTTGCTGTCGGGATCGCGGCGAATGCACAGATCAACCCCAGACCATTTGTGATGGCCATCGCATTGGCCGCATCACTATCTTTTTTGACACCCATTGGATACCAAACTAATTTGATGGTGATGGGACCGGGCGGGTATCGCCCCAAAGACTATCTCACCGTAGGGGCGCCCATCGCGATTCTCGTGTCAATGACCGCGATCATTTTGATCCCTTGGATTTGGCCCTTCTAGCGTCCTGAACGCGATGAGGGCAGCGACATCTGTCGCAGCAAAGCTTCGATTCGTTGATTGAATCGAGAGCCCGTTCCCTGCGAAACGGCCGAGATTTCTTCCAGCGGAGAGTCATCGACTTCCACGCTCTCTGCCGCCGTAACACGAATCCGAACAGCCCCTATCGATCCGCCACCGCTTCTATCGAAGGCCACATAACGAAACGTATCGATCCCCTGAAAACCCGCATCGGGCTCGTAAGAAAAGGAACCGGTTGAGTCAAGCGTCACCTTGCCATGGCTCGGACCATGATACAACCGAGCCGACAACGAGTCATTCTCGGGGTCGCGATCGTTGCTGAGCGCTCCTGTGTTCGCACCTACCGTCAAAATTTGATCGGCTGACACTTGGTAGTCATCAACGCTTGCGATGGGAGCGTCGTTTTCTGAAACCACTTGAATTTGAACGGCAACCGGATTCGACTGACCTTCACCATCGGATATACGATAAGTGAATTGATCGAGTCCGTGGAAATTCAAGGCAGGCGTATAGACGAACGCCTCGTTCAGATTACGTCGTAATACACCATGCGTAGGTGAGTCAACCAGGACGACGCGAAGTGATTGACTGTCGACATCCAAATCGTTCGCAAGTAAGCGATGATCAGCAAAGATAAGCCGTGTATCTTCCGTTGTAGTCAATTCATCAGACACCGCGATTGGATTGTCGTTAATTGGCTGTACCACGAGTGAAACTTTGGCGAGATTCGATTTCGATTTCCCATCCAACGCCCGATAGTAAAATTCGTCTGTACCGTGATAGTCTCCTTCCGGAGTATACAGCCATCTCCCATCGTCCCGATGGGTCACAGTCCCATGGGCAGGAAGGCTGGCAATTTGTATCGTCAACGGATCACCGTCCGAGTCCTGATCGTTGCTCAGCAATCGATCAGGCTGAAAGAACATCGGTTGATCTTCCTCAATCACGATTCGATCGCTCACCGCAACGGGAGCACTGTTATCTGCCGTCACATCAACGATCACTGTTGCCGATGACGACAAGGCGATTCCATCCGAAACTTGGTACTGAAACTCATCTCTACCAACAAACTCCGCATCGGGAGTGTAGATCAGGAAGCCCTTGGCGTTTTGCTTTAACGTGCCGTGGGACGGTCCCTCCGACAAGCGAACTTGGAGGGTATCACCGTCGACATCGAAATCGTTGGGGAGCAGGCGGTAGGGGCCAAGAAACAGCGTCTCGGACTGTCCTGTCGTCAGCTGGTCGGCGATGGCGACAGGACGGTCATTGACAGATCGCACATCAATCCGCGCCCAAGCGGCGTTCGAGACCCCGTTGCCATCGGTCGCTCGATACCAAAACATATCTTGTCCAAAGTAGTTATCATCCGCCTGATAAAGCAGCGAACCGTTCGCTTGCCGCACAAGAGTTCCATGTTCGGGTTGAGAGAAGTTGGCCAGTTCCAGTTGATCGGACTCCGCGTCAAGATCATTCCGGAGTAGTTCGTTAACCTGCCATGAAATAGGGCTATCTTCGACAGCGGCCAGCGAATCAACTCGAGCCACAGGAGCCTGATTTTCAAGTGGTGTTTCCGCGACGGTAATTCGGAATTCATTCGCCGACTGATCGGTTGTGTCCATGAAGTCATCCAACGCCTGCCACCACGCCTGCTGAACGTAAAAGGATCCTTCGAATGAGGGCCATTGATAAACCGTGACACCGTCAACCAGTGGACGTAAGACCTCGAGCTGCCATCGAAAGAAATCATAACTGAACTGTTCAATTCCCAGCCCCGAAACACTTGGCGAAATCCACGCATTGACCGGCTTGCCAAACTTGCGGGCTTCCGCAATGTTGGTCTCAGCATAGGTATGCCAGTAACGAACATTTGAGTCGTGAAACGTATATTGCAAATCTCCCGTCGCAGCCGCATAAATTCGGCCAGAAAAATCATCGTCAAAATCAATCGGATTCCCATCGGGAGTTGTTGAAAGCTGAAAGCTGCGGCCATCGACATTGATCACGTAGTATTCGATACCCGTTTCGAGACCGTTGTTCAATTCCGCATCGACCGCGATCTCGAGTTTAACTCTCTCGACGTCATCAAAGGTCGGCCCCTTTGCATCAACAACTAACGTATTTGAGACCGCATCCAATTCAGCTCCGCGAAAGTACTCCATGAAGTCGAGAGAAAGCGTGTAGAGCGATGGATTCACGGTATCGATCAATTCGGCAACCGTTCCACCACCAAACTCCGCACTAACCGGCTCCGTTCGAAACAATTCATTGCGTGCATGCCAATTCTGAATGGATTGCTCAAAATAGCCATAATTCTGCGATGCGAAGGTTGATAATCCCTTTGCTGCCTCATCCATGCCACGTTGGACGACCACCGGGGCTGTCCAAATTCGTTCGGGCATAATTCGATAGACACCAATCTCTAAATCAGGATTTACCTCCTTGGCGAATCCGAGCAGCTCAGCAAAATTGTCGCGACCTTCAGCTGTATTCACGTGATCCGAAGTCTCGATATTGAAGACATGTTGATGTGTCGGATCGGTGTATTCCGGATTGGTGAGAAAGCGGGTAAACTTTTCAGTCGACAATTCGTCGGTCGCATAGGCGCCATTCACGCGTTCCCAGAATCGCCATCCAGTCCATAAATCGATCGGTTTCAAACCGAGCTCTGTCGTATCAGGACTTGTGCCGTTGCGCCCGAATATCTTGTTGTAGACCGCGAAATCTTCGCTCGTTGCCATGCCAACGGAAAGGCCACCCGAATCGGTTGCGACCACCGTCACATCAGCGAAGCCAGTTTGCCCGCTGGCATGCTCAAGAATCAGACTTCCTTGTTCTTGATTAATGCGAATCGCGTCGAAAAGATCAGCATTGGAATTTGCAGTGACCTGATACGTCAGTCCGCTGCTTCCATCCTCAACATCATCAAACGCTGCGTGCAAATTGATCACCGTCTGACTGACATCCGGAGCCACGGATATATCCAAGATGCCGGTCGTCGTCGGCGCATCGTTCGTCGATTCTAAATTGATCAAAACCGGCAGCTTTTCGATGTTTCCGACTGAATCAAGCGACTGCAGTATGAGCCCGGCTTGCCCATGCTGATTATCCGCAAAACTAAGCTTGAGCCATCCCTCCTCATCGATCACGATTTCGTCAATCAGCATGTCGCCCGATTGTGATTCCAACGAGTAATCAGCCTGACCACTCGACTGGTCTGCAGAAAAATAAGCATTGAGATCGATCTGTTGATCGGGCGCGTCTTCGAACGAATCCAGTTCGATGCCATCAAGCATCAAGGGTGTTCCGCTGAACAACGTCCGAGACTCCAGAGTCGCAACATCACAACCGAATCGGTCAGGTGATGCCTTCAGAGCGTTCGTTCTTCGTCGAAATCGTGCCAGGATTCGTTGGCGCAAGGCGAGAAAGTCAAAATACATGTCGCAGGTGCTGCTCTCTGAAGTCAATCTGGTGCGGCATCGGCAAAGTGAAACCATCAAGATCGCAAACAAGGTTGCACATCATTTTCTATTTCAAAGCCGGTACATTTACCTCTTGCAAGAATTGATCGGACATTTGGGCCGTCTACGACAAGTCTAGTGCGCACACGGCCCGTCGATAGGCAACCTGATCGCCGTTTATCCGGTTTGGAATGAATGTAGGCTGCTCGCCGATTCAGCCGGAAGACATCGTCTCCGTCGATGCCCCCATGGATCCGCGGTTATCGCTGGCAAACCGCATAATCACCAACGGGCACCCGCGTCAATCCAAGCTCGTAATTTGGCGATTTCTCCCGGATTCAGCGCAGGATATTTTGTTCGTTTTGACAGGGGTGGCATGACTGATTCTTCCCCCTCGCCCGTCACCATACGAATCAACGCGCTTTGAGAACTTTTCCCAACAACGATCGCCATTTCCCCGCTCTCCCCGCCTTGCAGGAGCGATTCGCGATCCGTAACTCGAAATCCAGATTTGGCGTCACCGCCACGATGACAACCAACACAGGAACGGTCAAGCAAAGGTTTGATGTCCGAAACGAACTCGACGCTGATCTTTGCTTCAGTGGGACTGAGGTCCGAATTGGCCGTTGCTTGAGAAACAGGTGTCATCGCCAGGGTCATCGCCATCGCGGACCAAGCGGTCGCGGGCGCGGAGATCCACTGATCATTCTCGAATGGAAATCCACTCTCGAAATAAGACTGAAACGGCCAAGCACGAGCTTTTACAAACCAAGAGCCATCATCAAACTGAGTCCGGAGCAGATACTCGAGTCCCCGTTGGTAAGCCGGATGTTCAGTATCCAATCTGCCCGCCACATGCAAAGCGACCAAAGATTGACCTGTCGCCCACGCATCACTCGGAAGATCGGGAAGTTGCGACCAGCCGCCATCCTCTCGTTGTTGTTGCAAAAGCTTATTAACCGATGCAGACAGTCGTCGAGCGGGCACGCCCGACCAAGCAAGTCCAAGCATGCGAAAAACAACTTCCTGGTGGTAGCGAGGTTCACTTGCCGCTAACCATTGCGAGGCCCGCTTGATGCTCGCCCGATTTTCTGACATTTTCCCACGCATCGGATAGAGCTGCAGTGAACGCATCGAAATCGCGGTCGCGACAACATCCGCACCACCTAGCGGCGGTCGTAACATCCCAGCAGACCAATGACCATCGGGATGTTGAAGCCCGGCCAAGTACCACACCGCAGCATCCGTCACCGAGTCAGCCCGATAACCTAGCGACGCCAATCCCCAAAGCCCATAACCAAGAAATCGTGGGGCCACCGGTACAGGTCGATCCATCTGATAGGCACGCTCGGAAAACTGTTTCCATTTTTTTATTTGTCGCTCGACCATTCGATCGATCGATTTTCGATCGAGCTCAATGCCTCGATCAGCAGCCCATCCCAGCGCCACACTCGGTAGATTCTGGTGATGACAGGAAATACAGTTTTTGCGTTCGTCGAGAAATCCGTCAGAACTCAACTGCAACAACGCTAAACTCTTGCGAGTCGCTTGGCTCAGTCGCTGCTGCCAATCAGCGTCCTGCCGGCGCAACGATCGATTCGGAATCGTTCTTTCCTGATCTGGCGACTCCTGCACCCCCGCATCGGTCAATAAGGCGATCACCGACGAATCACCACGCCGGCGAGCCCATGTCAGTGCAGTTTCATCCGCCTCATTTCGTGCCGTCACATCGACACCACGCTCAATCAAGGCTCGGGGAACAGACGTATCACCACATTCGGAGTAGGCCGACAAGACGATTGAGGGAACTTTTCCGGTGGAGGTTCGATGTTCTAAATCGGCACCGTGCTCAATGAGACGCAGGGCAAGCGCTGGTTTTTGTGCCAACAGCGCGTTATTGAGCGATTTGCCCAAAGCAAGTTCACTCTTCGTCTCAACGGCGAGTTGTTTCAACAAGAATTCAGACAGCTGCTCGTGTCCGTACTGGGTCGAGAGTTCCAACAAGGATAAATCAAGCGTGCTGAGTTGCTTTCCTAATCGCTTCTGTTCGGCGTCCCAATCCAACAACACTTTCACGATTTCTAGATCACCCACCAAAACGGCGAAGCGGAGCGGCGTGGCATTGTTCCGATTTTTGGTAGCAGCATTCGCGCCGTGACGAAGTAAGATCCGGACCGCTTCAACGTTTCCATTGTGCCCAGCAGCAACGTGTAGCGGAATGTTGCCGAGTGAAGACGGAGCATTGACATCGGCCCCATGAGCAATCAACTTCCTGACTTTTCGCACATCTCCCGCAGCCCAAAGTAAGGCAGTCACGCCTTCTCGATTGATACTATTTGCGTTGGCCCCATGCGCCAACAACCGCGCCACCATCGGTGCGGTACCATCACGGGCCGCAACCATGAGTGCGGTCGTTTCATCATCCAACACAAGGTTCGCTGGCGTACCTTGCCGCAGCAACGATGTCATGACACCGAGATCGCCATTTCGAATTGCGACAAAAAAAGCATGTGTCGTCATTCGGTCGTCTGCCACACCGATCGAAACGTTCGCAAGCAAAACCAACCAGGTCACCGATCGCCATAGACCACTCGATTGTGCACACTCCATCACAAGTTCTCACTGGTATGCGGATTCCATTTACTGATTCCAGTCACTGTTAACAGCGTATCAGCCCTAGCAGCCAGATGCCAATTCACGAACAAAATCGCTGTTGTTACTTGCTAACGAATGGTAACAACCTTATCCGGCGCTAAAAACAGCAGACGGGCAGTGACTTTTTCTGGAGGCAGACGCAACATACGCTGGACGCCCGCTCCATAAGCTTGCAGTTGAGGTCGGTAGTAGTCGACACGTTGCTGCATTTCTTGAGCGCTCTTGACTGCATCCGTTTTATAATCAATCACGTCAGCCGCAACAGGTCGATTTCGTTCAAAGGTGATGACTAGTCGATCAATCGCTCCCGAGAGAATGGTATCTCCCAAGGAAACGCTCAACGTTTGCTCACTCTTCACCTCCAAACGTCGCCCGCTCCCGGCAGCGAGTTGATCCGCGTAACTGGAGGAAGAGAGCAGGCGCGTCACCTGAGGCTGTGCAATCATTTCCCTAAAGCTATTCAAAGCTTTTTCAATGTGAGACTCATCCACATCATTTTGACGCGCCAGTTCTGCAAGAGCCTGTTGCTCGGGAAGATCTTGATCAATCCAGCGGACCTGTTCAAAAAACAGATGAATCAGTGATCCGAATTGCATCGCGCTTGCACTCGGCAAACTCAATCGATTCCCCAAGCGAACAAACCCTCCACCTTCCAGACTGGATGGTTGCGCCACCTCGAATCCACGATGCATGGCCGTGACTCGGGGCGCGAGTTGCACACAATCAACGATTTGCTCCACGGGCTGTGCGACTGCCGATGTTGCTGACAGTTCTTTCCACCACGCCTCGTTTCCCTTTTCAAGAAACGGCGTTTCGGGCGACAAGGGCTCTTGCTTGTTCACTGCGGCACGGATCAGGCCGGCAGAGGTAGCGGGAATTGTTTTTTCGTTCGCGGCGGACGGGGCAATGATCAGTTCCAAACCATGAACGGCCCGTGTGAGCGCCACATACATCACACACAATTGTTCTCGCGTCGACTGGGTGAAGAAATCATCAAACATCTGTTGGACATTCGCAGAAAAATGACGACGAAGATCGGCATTTGCATAACGACAAACGAGATTGATATTTTCGGTCGCTTTCGGTCGCTGAACCACACAACGAGGAGTTGTCGGCGTCAGCAAACGATCTAAGTCGGGCAAAACAACGTAATCAAACTGCAGACCTTTCGACTGATGCACCGTCATCACTCGCACGCGATCCTCCGATGGGTCGGCAACTTTCTGGCTCTCGATCCATTCCACAAAACCGTCACATCGATTCGCTGATCGATGCTGTAGTTGCTGTCCAATAACACGTGGAGTCTCCAATTGATCCTGATAGACACAAGCCAATTCCACCAATTGCATCAACCGTCGCCACTCGCGTCGATTGCACCACGGTTGCAACTGTTCGGCCCACCGTTGCACGGCATTGCCGAATCCGTTTTCTGCCAGTTCGCGACGAACGGTACGCGAAAAGCGAATGGCTTGCTCTGTGTCGCGATAGTTCTCCAGACCCAAACGCCGGCCCCATGGTGACTGGCTCAAGTGAAATCGAGCGATCGAATCCGAAGGATGATCGCCCAATCGCATCAAAGACAGAATCAGTTGAACCGCGGCCGAGTCAACAAGCGGATTCCCACCCTCTTCACTCGCGGGGACGCCCAGTCGATGCAATTCGTAAATCAACTTCCCCACGCTTTCATTGGCTCTTACCAGGATAGCAATGGAAGCTGTGGGAGCCTGATTGGCCACTTCTTTCACGCGTGCTGCCGCATATTGCAAAGTGATATCGCGTTGTTTCTCGGAATCCTCCGCTGCTGGCGCAGTCCGCGCCACGACCCGCCCCTCCATTTCCTTAACCGTTTTATGCTCGGGGAATGACTCACACCAACCCTCCACTGCGGCTCGTCCTGAAAGCAAATTTGTATGCGCGTCAATATTTTGGTTGATCCGATTGACAACAGAGATCACTTCCCGCGAAGAGCGACGGCTTACATTGAGCGGCTCACCACGGGTCGTATGGGTGAGTTCCTCGTTCACCGCATCTAACAGCTCCGCATCGCCACCTCTCCAACCGTAAATCGCCTGTTTTTGATCTCCGACACAGAGGAACGAGCGGTCAGAAGAATCGGCACTGGCCGCGTGAGCGGCAAAGGGTCGAATCACTTCCCACTGATACAGGGAGGTATCCTGAAATTCATCCAACAATAAGCTCTCAATCGAACCATCCAGCCGGAAAGCCAAATTGCCCATTTGACCGGTGCGTTGAAAATCGGCCAGGCAGCGGGAGAGATCGCCGAACAGAAGTGATCGCCGGTTAAATTTGAGCGTCTCGTATTGCTGGTGATAACGCTGAAGAAGTTCATAGGTGCTTTCTGTTTGCGAAACAATCCGATTGCAAAGTTCGGCAACCGCGTGATTCACCAGCCGTTGATAGGGCTGCACTAATTCAGGAGGCAATTCCGTTCGATTGAACTTTGTTTCCCCCTTCGCCACTTTTGCAGCGACACCTTTCTTGATGAATCCATCCCAATCTTGATTGGCAAAATTCGTCAAATCACGTTCCACCGCTTTCTTGACAGACGGCTTCATTTCGACAGACAAAACGTCCTGGATCGTCTCCTCCAATAGCCGCTCTTCCAAGACAGTTTGTCTCTGCACCCCGCTCCAGCAAGCCGGCGTTGTTTCCAAGAACAGTTCGTATACGTTCGACACCGTATCCCGGACGAGATCGTGAACACCTCGGCGAGCTTCCCCTTTCGTCAACCAATGCATTAACTGCACAACCGTGTCGGTCTGTTCATCCAACAGCAGATTTGCAATCGCTTCATCGCTCATCTGTTGCTGTTCCGACTCATCAATAATTTGCCAATCCGGAGGCAATCCCAACTCAAGGCTCAAAGCCTGTGTCGCCTGCAAGAAAAAAGCGTCGAGAGTTGCAATTCGCAAACGATGAAGCTGCTGAGTAATGCGTCGCAATACGGATCGGCACTGCTGGGTTGTTAACTGCTGCCAGCCGAGTTGTGCGGCGAGTTCTCTGCACTTTCCTTCGTCAGATGCGGCGTTGGCGAGCCGCAACATGACTCGTTGAAGAATTTCACCAGCTGCCTTGCGGGTGAAGGTCGTCGCGAGGATACGATCGACAGGATGGCCTGCAAGCACCAACTGCAGATAACGATTCGAAAGTTGAAAAGTCTTGCCGGTTCCTGCGGAAGCACGAATCACAACATTTTCGAGGGCCGGATGATCCAGCTGTTCTTTTATCGATGAATTCATGATTGCCCCCGCGTGGACGCAGCCTTTTCCAACTGCCGGTCAAAGACCTGATCCTGACAGATCGCTGCAAATGGCTCACTAAAGGCAGGTGGCGGAACAGTGGGCGGCCAAAACACACCGGCTCGAATTTGCTGCACGACTTTGACAGCCGCCTGATCGGCGAGAGCCAGTTCCGCAGAATTCCAATCGGCAAGCTGGAAACCCGTTTTGCCAATTTCTCTCGGCAAGGACACGTACCCCAGTTGAAAGGGGCCTTCATAACCAAGACTCGGCGCCAGATGACGATAGAGGGGCAACTGAAGATCGATCCAATCCTCCACGGCGACCGCGACCCCCTTTTTCTTCCCGAGATGGCTCTTGCGTGGCGTGTCTCCTTGGTCTCCCGACTTGTAATCAAGCACCACCCATTCGCCCGTTCGCTCGTTTTGGTCAATGCGATCAATGCGACCGCGCAGCTCAATCCCATCACCGAGTGGTCCCCAGGTCGTCTGCACATCATCTTCTGTCATGCAGATCTGCCAGCCCTTTGCTCGCCACTCCGCCTGTCGCTCAGCAAAGGCCTCCAACCGTTGCCGCATCTGAACAATTTGCACCTGAACGGCCGTTGAGGGATGACTGCCGAACATTTCTGCCGAAACATTTGAGAGATGTTGCATTAGATCTTCAGCAATGATGTCCTTCGCTTGAGAATCTTTTTTTGCGCCAGAACCAAATCGATCGAGGACTTCATGCAAGACCTTTCCAAATGCCGCACCGTCTAATTCACGCAGCCCATCAGCCGATGATCGCAGCCTTAGAATCCGCTCCAGATAAAATCGGTAGGGGCAGGCCAAATAGGCACGAAAATCAGTGACACGAACCGATTCCACTGGCGATGAAGCGTTTGGCACGGGAACAAAAAACTGATGGTGCTCGCGTTCCACGCGGTTTGGTGATACGGCAATCAAGTCAGCATCTTCATCAACTTCAGCGAAGAAGCGCAAGGCACGAGTCACAATCGTGTCCGTATCGGTTGCAAACAACAATCGGCTTGGCGAGAGCGGATCCCCTTGCCAGTCACGACGGCCTAAAATCAAGCACAGCTCGCGACGGGAATGTGCCAACACGGTCAACGCATAAGCATCTCGCACATAGCGGCGCAGATTGTCATTTAACCCTAAATCAGATCGGAGGGAGTTGGGGAGAAACAAATCACCGTTACTTGAAGTCGGCACATTCCCTTCGTTCATCCCCGTGATCATCAACACTGGCGCGTCGTCCAACGGCAACTCTAACCATCCCAACATCTCGATCGCCTTACTATCGATCGGCGCAGGGAGTTGGAAATTCTCCATCGAATCAACTGCCATCAACAGTGCTTGATCGCAACTAACTTCCACCGCCAAAGCAGCGGGAATATGCTCAAGCTGTAGCAACGCATCGCGAATCGCTTCACAGCCGCTCAAGACGATTCGATCCTGTTCATTTCCAGGATCAAACGCACGCTCGTCGTACAAGCTTTTCAGGATTTCCAACACTGGACTGCTCCAGGCAGCTGGTGCTCGAGGGGGCGTATTGAGTCCAAATAACAGCCCGTCAACAGCCTCGATGACATCCGCAATTTCGTTTGTTTCGTACCAGGTTTCCGGTGACCGCAGGGGCAAATACTGGTTCTGATATTTATCCAATCTTGTCATGAAGTCATCCGACACCTGACAGCGAGTGACAAGCCAATGTTCCATGTCGGGATGGCGCACCAGTTCGCTGAAACAGGCAAAGCTTGGTTTCTGCAGATAATCGATGAGGATCCGCAATAAACGAAGTGGCGGTGCACATTCAATCGACCGACCTGGTCCCCAACGGGCGGCCAGTCCGGCATGCTGCAGCTGCTGTTGAATCAAAGGCAACATCTTTTCATCCGGTACGCCAACGGTGATTTCGGCAGCCGCAAAACGACCTTTTAAATGGACCAAACGATCGACAACAGCCCGACCCTGATCCACCGGAGATTCAACTTGGAGCACTTGTGATTCCTGCAAAGGGATCTGAAAATCCTGCCATGCCGCGGGCACCAAACAGCCATGTGAATCGAACCGCTGGGAATGGTTTTGATCAGCGTGCACCAAAGCCGTAACTTGATCACTCACCTGATCCAGCATGAGACGCATCGCACGGTTCATGTCGGCTGTCGCCAACAAGAGAATCTCACCGGCGGTCTGGCACTCTTGATGCTCGATGGCAAACAGCCGTGCCGTCTGACGATCCCACAATCCCAAACCATCGACGATGGCCAGATATTGCTCCTGCAGTTGAGCTAAGGATTGCCAGCGTCGTTTCTCGCGATCACCTGCTGCTTCCGCCATGTTGGCGACAACATGTTTGAAATCCAGCGAGTCGCTCGCTAACTCACGATGCAAATTCCAGAGCAGAGCCCCTGTCTCCAACCAGCGAGGGTCGTCGCTCGCCTCGGGAATGTCATTCAAAAACGGGCTCAACGTCTCCCGGCCTGCGTTCTTCAACGCGGAGGCCCACGCCAGCTTTTGCACCAAATCTGTGGCAAAAGGTTTTTTTCGTGCGTAGAGCAATTCGGGTAATTTCCCAACCGTCGTGATCTGCGGTGGAAAAAAAACGCAACCTCGGGAGTCGGTTTCCGCCGCGAAAACCTCACGAAGTCGCCGCCCTGCCCTCGCTCCCGGCAAGACCATCACGACGGAACTCAAATCCCAACAGCCCTCACCGTCGATTCGATCCGCCAGATAGTTGACGGCCGCGGGAAGAGCCGCTCGCCGCCAATCAAGAAAAACTCGTTTTATGCCCATCGATCCTTCCACCGTGCGACGATCCGTTCCTGTGAATCGCTACACGATAACAGAAGGGGCTAGGGTCCGACAAATCCGCGTGAAAAGCGACGATCGACTTGAATTGATGGGACTGCAACGGAGATCGCTAGGAACCAACAGCGGGAGGCAAAATCAGTTCCTCGGTTCGTTTCGCGACCACGAACAATTCATTACCGCCTCCAAGACCGCATTGAACCGTACGCAGAGGCCAATCGACAAAACGAAGTGCTTTGATCAACCGACGACGGAACGGCGTGTTGCTCGCCATGACCATTTCACCGGCGGCCGTCTGCTTGCCTCGCATTCGCCTGAGTACGGATGAGGCAACCCGCAACCAAGCATCGGTATAACAAGGCGTAATAATTTCAACCAACTGCCAGCCCGAATCTTCCAACAGACGTTTCATGCTTTGTTTGGAAAACAATTGCAGATGGGCGGGGGAAAAATTGGGCGACAGCGTTCCGGTCGATCGATGCTCCCAACTGTCAGCATTGGGTGTGGCAATCATCGCGAAACCACCGGGACGAATCACCGATGCGGCCTTCTGTAGATGAGCTTCAACCTGAGTCACGTGTTCGATGACGTGAAAAGAAAGGAACGCATCAAACAATTCATCGTCAAACGGTTGGTCTTCAAAGGCCCCCACGCGAATGTCAATTCCGTAGCGATCGCGGATCAGCTGAGCCATTGTCGACGAGTGCTCAACCCCCGTCACCTGATAGCCAAGCTCAGCGAACCGATTGAGTGCCTGCCCATTACCAGGCCCGACCTCAAGCAAGCTGCCCGAGCTCAAATACTTTTGGACGACTCGCATCCGCCAGGCAACTCGCCATTCTTGGCATTCAGCGAACAGTTCCGTCATACAGAACGAATCGTCCCCATAGAAATCCTGTTGTTCCTGTTCAAATTTGTCAGAGCGTGCTTCTTCGCCATCATCCAACCGAATGTGATAGCGACAATGTCGACAATAGACGTAGTCACCACCGGTTGTGGCAACGAGCGGTCGCCAGTCCTGCTTACCACAGGCTGGGCATTTCATCGAAGGCAGCAAACTGTCCGCTGGTGTTGCCATAAGGTCCCTAACGTCGCTCGAGAGCCCGAAAAATTGCCGCGCGCATTTCATTCAAATATCGGTCAATATTCGCGCGTTCCCGAATGATCTTGAGCGAATGCTCACCCATTTCCTGCAACCGTTCTGGCGATTCAAGGGAATGGGCTATTTTTTCTGCCAAGACATCCACGTCTTTGGGCGGAACGCAAAAACCGTTTTCACCGTCATCAATCAAATCCAGCTCAACACCATCACCGATCGAGCAGATGACCGGGAGACCATGAGCCATGCCTTCGGAAATCGCGAGCCCTCCCGTCCCCGGCAGTACGAGCAAATCTCCGAGTTGAAAGTAAGTTGACACGCCTTCGTAGACAGCGCCGACAAAAATCACCCGTTCGGTGATTTCCAGTTCAACGGCCAAACGCTCTGCATTTTCACGTTCCGGTCCATCACCAACGATCAGCAGCTTGGCCGAATCGGCAGCACTGTCAAGTCGCGCGAAAGCTCGCAGCAGCGTATCGATTCCTTTGGTCTCGATCAGAGAGCCAACAAACAGGATCACCTGCTGGCCCTCCAACCCCAGCTGCTTGCGAAGCGCGGGCACCTGATCCTGGGTCGCGTGCATTTGCTCGGCAACAAGATCCGTGTCGACGACATTCACCAGATTAAAGCATCGATCTTCGGGATAGCCCTGACTCAAGAAATAATCAACCGCAGGCGATGAGTAGCCGGCAAACGCATCACTGGTCTTTTCAACCGCTCGAACCCATTTCCGATATTTCCCGGAAAGGCCATTAAACTTGCGTTCCCTGACTTCCCCAAGGCTCCACCAGACAACCGGTGTTCCCGTCAATTTCGAGTAGGCCCAGGTTAGCCAATTGTTCGGTAACATCCCCCCCTGGATCAGCAACACATCAGGACGAAATCGCCAGAGGCGGAATGGCAAAGTGGGGTTGAACATCATCGTGACGCTGCGCCCTGTGCTGACCACTTGCTTTTGCAGTGTCCAGAGGATTTCCGCATCGACTCCGGATGCATCAGGGGCGTTGGAGAACTTGGTTCCGGGTACACCTTGTCCAACCAGAATCTTCACTCGCAATCCGTCATCGGACGACAGACGGCGAAAAATGGGCATGCGAAATCGGTAGAGGACCGCATAGACAATTGCGACCCGAATCGGCCGATCCGCAAACTCGGCCGGTGGCACAGCGGGATACTGACCGCGTCGCGGCTGACGAAGAACCGATTGCGGACTTCCCGCCGGGACGTCCACTTGACTGGGCGTTGGCTCGCGCGATGAACTCACGAATTCACTGATCTTTCTAACAGCTCAAGCGGCTAACAGCTCAAGCGGATTGTTCCGGTCAAGCGAATTGCAACGTCGGGCGGATTGCCTTTGATCCGGTTTTGCCAGCAAAAGCATAGCTCGGGAAAGCTTGCTCGGACGGGTGTTTATTTGCATTGTAACACTCCCGCGCAACCCCAGAAGGTCACCAGGCACGTCAAGATGAGAACCGAAACTCGTAGCTACTGCACCACACCGCTCTCGAAAAGATACTTCCTTAACACCTCAATTAACTGATATCCACCGGCGATAACCATCGCTAAGGACGCGCCCCACAGACAAACCGTCCACATGGGGTTTGAACGTAATGCAGATTTTGAACCCGTATGATGAAACCAGAGTGCTGCGATACACAACAGGGGTAACATAATTGCCTGCCCGAGCGCTCCAACAATGACCAAAGCAAGCGGATCACTGAAACTCCAGTACAATCCAAAGTAAACAATCGGCAAAGCAACACAGGAGATACGAATCAACAGATCGTGTTGCTTTTGATCTTTGGATTGCACCAAGCGAAAGAGGCCAAGTGCATCCGCCAGTAGACGACCATTGGACGCGGTGGCAATAAAAACAGTGGAATACAGCACGACAAAGGCCCCGACAATGAACGTCCACAATCCAACCGGTCCGAAGGATTCGGTGTACATTTCGGAAAGACTTGGCACTAAGTCTTTTTTGGTGACTTCGATACCTTTTCCGTGCAGAACGGCTGCCCCCAGAATGTAAAATGCGACCGTGGCACCGGTGTAAACGATCATAGAAAGCCAAGCATCGGCAAGCAGCACTCGCATCCATCCTCTTGCCCGCTCGACCCAAGCTGCGGATCCATCATTCGGCCCTACTGACTTGCCGTAACCCTTTTCGAGACACCAATACGGGTAGTAGATCAACTCCGATGCACCCACGCCGATGATTCCAAATGCGGCAAATGCGACGGTAAAATCGTCTGTCAGCCGAAAGCGAAACCCCTCGGCAAGGTCTGCAGACGTCACCGCCAGATCAGTCCAGTAAAGGGCACCCACTGCGCAAATTGTAAACAGCGTAAACAGAGCCACCATGGTTGTCGAAACGGTCTCGATCAGCCGGTATCGCCCGATCACCAATAACACCGCACAACTCATAGTGATCAACGCAGCGCAAGCCGTATCGGACAAGTTCAGCCCGCCAAGCTGTAGCACACCGCCGATCACCCCAACGATTCCGGCAAGTTGGATAAAGGTGCCGAGATACATCAGTAACCAGGCCCAAACCACCCAGCTCACGATGTAGCGTGGCCCGGGCACCTGATTAAGCGACTGTAAAGTGGTTCGGCCATGCGAAATCGCATAGCGTCCCAACTCAACTTGCACAAAGACTTTGATGATGCAACCGAAGATGATGAACCACAGCAAAACGAAGCCCACATCGGCACCCAACTTCGTCGTAACGATCAGTTCGCCGGAACCGACAATCGAAGCCGTAACGATCAATCCGGGGCCAACTTGCTTGAGAATTCCACCGAAAGTGGTTGGCGCATCATGGGGTCCTACCGGGCCGCCTTCTGCACTTGAATCCGGATTCTGTTGAGCCATCACAACACCCCTATCGCCTGAAGCCACCGATAATCTTCGCCACGCGTCGGAGAAAGCGTATACGACTTTGGCGTGAATCGCAAACTTTAGACGAACATTCGAGTATCGCTGTCTCTATCTACTCGACTGCCTGCTCGACTGCAAAACGAAAACCGACAACTGATAAATAAGATCAGCGAGCTGACAAAGCTGAAGGTTGCTCACTCAGGTCCTCGGATTCAAGTGGTAGCTCGTTGCCATTCGCATCGCTTAAGCGAAGTGACGAATGACTTTCTTCATCAACGATCGCCTTAGAATCGGCGGATGAATCTTGCAGCGGATCCGCATCCAGAATTGAGACCAAGCGAGGCCGGCTCTCATCCGATTCGGCGACCGAGACTTCGTCTGCATCGTCGCCGAAGGGTTGAAATTCGGCGGCCGGATCATCCGATGCGATCACATCGGTGAAGTTCATCGGTGACACATCAACTTCGGCCTCGATTTGACTATCAGCGTCTGCATCATCCTGATCGAGCGGTTTAATCAAATCCGCCAATGTCGGTTCGTTGGCAATTTCCTTCGGCTTACGGGGCAATTCACTGGCCGGATCGAGGATCGACCCCACGCGCCCGTGCACCTGATCGGCCCGCTCTCGTAGGCCTCCATAAGCCGCAAACTTGCAATCGTGCGAGCTGGCACACATCGAACAACCCAGCGTGCTAATCAGCGAAAGACAGCTAAAGACGGTAAGCAAACGTAACATGGGATCCCTTCCAATCGATCGCGCCAATCCATTAGTCGATTGATCTAGATCCGGTTTCGGCTGTGACGAACGAGAACCTTTAAGTCGACTTTGCCGAATCTTCAGGTCAGGCAGCTTTCTGGAAAAATGGATGGCCTGGGCGACCTTGCTCAGGCCGCTTACAATCCGATTCTGCTAGCCTGCTTTCATCCATCGTCCGTTTGAGGCATCAACCATGAACGCCACCCGCAAGGCGGTCGTCCTCCTGAGTGGGGGACTCGATTCCACAACCGTGTTGGCAATCGCCCGACACCAGGGATTTGAGCCGTGTGCAATCACCTTTCGCTACGGTCAGCGGCACGAGTACGAAATCGAGGCCGCCAAAAAAATCGCCCAAGCGGCGCAGATCAAGGACCACTCGCTCATCGAATTCGATTTACGAGCCTTCGGAGGCTCAGCGTTAACTTCCGATTTAGAAGTCCCGAAGCGGGAAACAGCAGAACAAATCGATGCCACAATTCCGATCACCTATGTTCCTGCGAGAAACACGATTTTTCTCTCATTCGCGCTTGCGTTTGCAGAAACTTTACCAGCCAGAGATATCTTCATCGGCGTCAATGCACTCGATTACAGCGGCTATCCAGACTGTCGCCCGGAGTACATCCTCGCCTTTCAAACCATGGCAAACTTGGCCACCAAGGCCGGCGTGGAAGGTCACGGGGTCGAACTGCACGCCCCTCTACTGCAGATGACAAAAGCCGAAATCATTCAGCGAGGGCTAGAATTAGGCGTTGATTACGGCCAGACGACAAGCTGTTACGATCCGGGCCCCGATCGAGCCGCCTGTGGCTCGTGTGACGCTTGCCTGCTGCGGCTGCGAGGCTTTGAGACCAACGGCATTCCCGACCCAATTCGCTACGCCAATCGCTAGACCGCATCGGTAACGACAGATGGCCCAATCAAAATCCTTCCTGCAGCGAATCACCTACAAATTGACCCAGCTTTCAGCCAGACTGGCAGGCGTGATTTGGTTCCAACTTCGCTGTGAGGGACGTGATCAGATCCCGATGAGCGGTGGTGTCTTGGTCTGCTCGAACCATCAAAGCTATTTGGATCCGGTCCTGATCGGCCTGGCCTGCGATCGGCGTCTCAACTATCTCGCTCGCGACACGCTGTTTGACTCGAAAATGCTCGGTTGGCTGATCCGTTGGTACGACGCCATCCCGATTCAACGTGACGGCTTTGGGTTATCCGGTATCAAGGAAACGCTGAAGCGGCTGAAACGGGAGGAGATGGTGCTGATTTTCCCCGAGGGCACCCGCACTCTCAGCGGCCAAATCGGACCGCTCAAGCCGGGCTTCTGCTCGCTCGCCCGCCGCGGGACGGTTGCCTTGCTTCCCGTCGCGATCGCTGGCGCTTTCGAAGCTTGGCCGCGTGGGCAAAGGTTACCGGGCCGTTCGCAAATCCACATCCAATTCGGATCGCCAATCTCCCCCGAGGAAATCGCTAAATTGTCGGACGATCAGCTAGTGAAATGTCTCCAAACACGAATATCGAACTGCTTTCAACAAGCACAGAATCGACAAACAGGGGAATTCCAGAGTTACCAGTGACTTTTGCGGACAGCTTGCTCAGCTGCAACATGGCGGTCGGGCACCCCGCTGGAGTGGCAACCTGCGGAAGTATGGCGAGCCAGTCAACCCGAGGCTCGAATGGGCTGCCGAGGTTGCCGGTTGAAACAGGATCTGATAGTCTTGCGGGTTTCGCCGGGCCTATTCGTTCCTGTCTACCGTGTGGTGGGCTGCAGCCGGGCTTCCTCTTTTCCTTTGTGTCATCGAGTTTTAGATGCTCTTGGGCTGAGCCCGTCATCCTCTGCACACTCGATGGACGAAACTAGGTACCTGATGGTCGACCGTAATTTAATTCGTAGCTTGGAGAATGATCAGGAGTTTATCAGCGCGATTGATGCGGCTTTGGCTGGCGCCGAAGAAACGGGTTTGACGACTGTCGAATCCGAAGCCGATATCAACGTGAACAGCATTGTCGAAGGGCGGGTCATCCGCGTCGATGATGACCGAGTGCTGGTCGACGTCGGATTTAAGAGTGAAGGAACTATTCCATTATCGGAATGGGAAGAAGAAGAAGAGCAGCCTGGAGTAGGCAGCACGATTAAGGTACTTGTAGAAGAGGTAGAAGACGCCACGGGAACCACTGAAGATCCCTACGGCATGATCAGCCTCAGCAAGCGTAAGGCGGAAAAGATTCTCGCCTGGCAAGAGATGATGAAGACGATCGAGGAAGGTCAGGTCGTCACCGGCACATGCACTCGAAAAATTAAAGGCGGGTTGCTTGTCGACATTGGAGTCAATGTTTTTCTCCCTGCGAGTCAAGTCGATATTCGACGTCCGCATGACATTGGCGAATATATCGGTCGAGTCGTGCAATGCGAAGTTCTCAAAATCGACGAAGCACGACGAAACATCGTCGTTAGCCGTCGGTCTTTGATCGAAAAACAGAGACAAGAAGATCGCGAACAATTGCTTCGCGAATTGGAAGTCGGCCAAGTGCGAAAAGGCGTGGTCAAGAACATCGCCGAATTCGGTGCGTTCGTCGACCTCGGTGGGATCGACGGCCTGTTGCACATTACCGACATGAGTCATGGTCGAATCGGACATCCCTCGGAATTGGTCAATATTGATCAAGAAATCGAAGTGATGATCCTTAATATCGATTACGAAAAAGAAAAAATCGCCCTGGGCATGAAGCAGATGACGCCCAGCCCGTGGGACAATGTCGAGGACAAGTACCAAGTCAATGGGAAAGTCATGGGCAAGGTCGTAAACGTGATGTCCTACGGAGCCTTCGTCAAACTAGAAGAAGGCATCGAAGGACTCGTCCACATCAGTGAGATGTCCTGGACCAAGCGGATCAGCCACCCCAATGAACTCGTCCAAATCGGTGATGAAATCGAAGTGGTCGTGCTCGGTATAGATCGGGAAAAACAAGAGATTTCGCTGGGTATGAAGCAAACCCAAAAGAATCCTTGGGAAGATGTTTCCGATCGTTACCCAGAAGGTACGCTGGTCAAAGGTCGAGTTCGCAACTTGACCAACTACGGTGCCTTTATCGAACTCGAAGAAGGTATCGATGGCCTGCTGCATGTCTCTGACATGTCATGGACGCGGAAAATTAGCCATCCCAACGAAATGCTGGAAAAAGGCCAGGAGATCGAATGCCGCGTGCTCTCGGTCGATCAAGATCGTCGACGCATCGCGCTTGGACTTAAGCAGCTGGACGAAGATCCATGGGTCAACGACATCCCGAATCGTTACCAGCCCGGTGAATTGGTGAAGGGGAAAGTAACCAAAATCACAAACTTCGGCGTGTTTGTCGGTCTCGAGGATGGGCTCGAAGGCCTACTCCACATCTCAGAATTGGCCGACCACAAGGTTGAAAACCCCGAAGAAATCGTCAAAGTCGGCGATGAAATCGAGGTCAAAATCCTGCGAGTCGACACGGATGACCGGAAAATCGGGCTGTCACGCAAACGGGTCGACTGGGCCGAGGAAGACGAAGCGGCCGCAGGTGAAGGTGGCTCAGAAGATCGTTCGACTCAAGCTCAACCCCCGAAGGATCTCAAGGGCGGTTTAGGAGAGTCGGGACCGTTAATCAAAACGGGACCTGCTGAGGAGCCAGCCGCCAAAGCGTCGACTGTCGAGGAGCCAGCCGCCGAAGCCGAACCGGCCGCCGAAGCCGAACCGGCCGCCGAAGCCGAACCAGCCGCCGAAGCCGAACCGGCCGCCGAAGCCGAACCGGCCGCCGAAGCCGAACCGGCCGCCGAAGCCGAACCGGCCGCCGAAGCCGAACCGGCCGCCGAAGCCGAACCGGCCGAGGAGCCGGAAAAACCGTCAGAACCGGCTGAGTAAGTACCGTCGGACGCAAATACGACATTCTCAAACGACCCCGCGCGTTGCTAACGTTGGGGTCGTTTTCTTTGGTATTCTCGGAACGAAAAACAAATCCGCTTTACATCCTCTCGGTTGCCAGCTCCTTCAGAAATCGCCCCTGATCGTCGATGTGTAGGTTTATCCTCCTCCCTGGTACTAAACCCGACCATCCTGGCACGCAAATGACACAATCTCGCTCAACCACGACAGAGACGTCCCGCATCCCAACTTCCGATGCGAGCGTTCAAACTCCGCTAGAAACCTATCTGCGTGAAATCAACGAAACGGCTCTGCTGACTGCCCAGCAGGAGCGTGAACTCGCCCGCCAGATTGGTGCCGGTGACATTCGTGCCCGAGATCGCATGGTGCGTGCTAACCTGAGATTGGTCGTCAACATCGCCCGAGGCTACACGGGTAAAGGGCTAGGGCTCCAAGACCTGATCGAAGAAGGCAATCTCGGCCTATTACGAGCCGTGGAGGGTTTCGACCCGGAAATGGGAACTCGCTTCAGCACCTACGCGAGCTATTGGATTAAGCAATCGATCAAACGTGCTCTGATCAATTCGGCCAAGACGATCCGAATCCCCGCCTACATGGTGGAATTGCTATCCAAATGGCGTCGGGCAAACGCCCGCCTTGCAGAGGAACTGGGCCGCACACCCACGGTGGAAGAAATCGCACGCGTTTTGGGACTCCCGAAAAAGAAGCTTCCGATCATCAAGAAAGCGATCAACATCTACAATTCGACGCCTCAAACAGACCAGTCCGAAGCAGGTTGGTCGCTTGGCGAAATGGTGATGGATGAGCGAACCAAGACACCCGAAGACGAACTGCTGGAACATGACATCCTGAATCATGTTCTACACATGATGGAACACATGGACCCTCGCGAAGCAACCGTCCTTCGCATGCGTTTCGGATTGGACGACTTGGAACCACATACATTGAAGGAAATTGGCGAGCAATTGGGACTGACTCGCGAGCGGGTAAGACAAATTGAGACAGAAGCACTCGGAAAACTCTCCGATGGCCTCAAAGATCCGCTGGAACGACACGACACGGCCCCTCAAGCCTGAACTCGGCTCTGACCCTTGCCACCGCGTCACTCGCGAGATATCCTCTTGTCTCCAGAGCGAGTGAGCCCAAAAAATCTGGAACGCATCATCCATTCGGATCGCGTTCCGCCGGTCACGTTGACGTGACGACTAGGCTCTCAAAATAGTGCATGACCGCCTGTTCTGCTTCGCCTCCTGGCTGAATGCGTCGGCGCTACAGAGGCCCTCCCCCCCATTGAGAGCAGATCATGACCGAAACAAGTCAGCTCGACCTAAAATCGTACATTCGCGATATCCCCGATTTTCCCAAGCCAGGAATTTTGTTTCGGGATATCACCCCGCTCCTTCTAGCACCTGACGCTTTTGCTGAATCAATCGATCGATTCGCCGAACAATATCGGGATCACCAGATCGACACCATCGTGGCTGCGGAAGCAAGGGGCTTCATTTTTGCCACACCGCTCGCCATGGCCCTGAATGTGGGCTTTGTCCCCGTTCGCAAACCCGGCAAACTCCCCTTTCAGACCCACGCATTCGAATATGAGCTGGAATACGGCTCGGACAAGCTGGAGATTCACGTTGATGGGCTCGAAGCCGGGCAACGGGTCTTGATCGTGGATGATCTGCTGGCCACCGGCGGCACCATTGATGCTTGCTGCAAGCTCGTGGAAAAAAACGGAGCCGAGGTGGTTAGCTGTGCGTTCTTGATTGAATTAGCAGATCTCGGTGGCCGGGAACGAATCGCTCCACACGACGCTTTCACCCTTATCACCTACTAGCGAGCCGCCTGGCCAAACGTCGCACCTGCTGGCCATTACCGCGTCCGCTTTGCGTGCGTGCAGAATTCCTGGGCGTCGCATCAACGAGATCTGCAGACGCGAAACAGGCTTCGACAAGGCGCGAGCCGCCTAGCGAGTTGCGTCATCTCGTTGTTCAAAAACGCCTGCGGCGATCAGAACAACCACCGCCAAACTGATCAAGGCAACAAATACCTGAAGCGACATACTACCCTCCTTAGCCCACTTACGCGCTGTTTCCATCCCAGCGGATGCGGATTGCGTCACGGAAACAAAAAACTCCACGCCAATGTAATAACTTGGTTGCCTAAATAACACAAGACCAAAGTGCAATTCGCAACCGAGTGACTCGTCGGCTTAGAGACCAACATCACGAGCTACGAGGATCTGAGAACCGCAGAGGGCGGTCAGAGCTGATCTCCGCGATCAGCCGGAGCAACTGCGTCTCCCACCGGTTTCCCCGCAAAACTGGCCTGTATCATCTCGAAGAAGCCTTCCGTGACAGTCTGTTGATTGGTTCGACGAGCCACTTGGTAGTCCTGAATAAGATCGAGTGCAGAAACTGCCGTCAAGACAACCACTGCAATGATGCACCATCGAGACAAGGACATAGACTTTGCATTACGAAATCGCCGTGCCCACTCAAGCGCACGTTCTGGCTCGACAACATTGCGGAATTTCACGAAAGAATCCAGTCTCGTAAAACTACAGCCAACTGCGTAGCCCTGATCCAAATGGCGTCGCCACATCACTCGGGCCGACACCTCAATCGTTTGATCGTCATTGGAAAGCAATAGCATCAACCGATCAGTCGGAAAATGTCTTGCATCTGTACACCGGAGGCAGAATCCGCCTTTCGAGTAATTGACGATCTCCACATCTTTTTGTGCATTGGTCAATTCCCATTTGGCAATCGCGCGATGAGCAATCTGATAACGTGGATCGCGTCTCCGATCAAGCAAACCGGCAATCGCCAGGTTTCCGATCACCTCTTGGGGGACCATTTCAAACAACCGACACCCGATCCACCAAGAATCTTTGTCCTGGGGTTGGGCCCATCGCACAACACCAGTAAAGTGCATTTTCAATTGAGTCTTTTCGACTTCCAGGCAGAAGCGGATACGAACTCCTTCAGGCAAGCGCACACCAAGCGAAAAACGCACACCTTGAGCGGACAGGTCCGCGAGCTGTCCAAGATGCTGCTCCTCTCCCTGATCGTTGGTGATCGTGACAGTGACGCGAGTTGCCTCCAAGTTCGAAATCAAATATCGCGTGTCACAGCGTCGTGGTTCAGATGCTAATGCCTGGGCCATTTTTTTTCTCCGGCGTAATCGATCGAATCGAAACGCCATGGGTCGCCAACTTGTCCGTCATAGAATACATAGCATTCTGGGAAACTGAGTACGCCTTCGTCGGAAGCGATTGAGTCGAGAATGGGGTGGAACGACAGATATTTTTTCGCCGCCTAGCTGCTGTTCACCGAATATAGGGGCCATATGGGTTGTCCGAGGCAAATGGAAATCCAACCCATCAGGTCGATTTGTGTTAGCATCAAAGGTCCGTAGCTGAGTGACCTTCCTATGCCATTACGCTTTCCGCAATTCGCTCGACGATCGGACGGTCCGATCGGATTCATCGCCATCTGTTGTGCGTTGATCGCTGGCGCGTGCACAAAGGCCGACGACCAAACGGAACGAAGAGCCTCAGCGTTCCAGCCGAAAACACGGCTGCGGCGGCCTATCGCAATTGACTGCGTGGGCGATCAGCTATGGATCGCGAATCGAGACAGTGGAACGATATCGACGATTTCGATGATCGACCTACGTGTGAGTCAAGAAGTAGCAGTCGCCGCAAAACTGGCCGATTTCACCCGTTTCCCACACCGATCGTTGATCGCCGCGATTGATTCCCAACGACACGAAGTTGTCCTAGTGAAATCGGCAAACGGCATCCCCGTTCCGCTGAACCGACACCCAGTCGCTTCGATGCCGGTCTCTGTCCAGCGAATCGATAACGAACGCTTTTCGGTCGCGTCGCTTTGGGCCAAGCAAATCAGTGTGTGGAAGCTCAGTGGCAACACAGAGCCTGCAGATTGCAAACGCATTCAAAACATCGACTTACCTTTTGCACCACGACTGCAATGCTTGACACCCAACGGCAAGTATTTGTTGGTGTCAGACTCATTTGGACCCTACCTGGCAATCATTGATTTGTCGCAGCCGGCGTTGCGGGGAGTGGTCAAAATCCCAGGTCACAACATCCGAGGACTGACGATCAGCTCCGACGGCGACCATTTATTGGTGGCACATCAGCTAATCAATGAATTTGTTCCGACGACACGTGATCATATTTTTTGGGGCACAGTCGTTTCTAACCTACTCCGAACACTGCCGCTCTCCCGCTTGTTGGCGTTTGAAGGAACAAGCGGAAATAGGCTGCACGGGAGTCTCTTTCCGATTGGTCGCGAAGGGCACGGAGCGGGTGACCCCGGAGAGATACTGGTTACCGCCGATGGGGACGTCATCGTCGCGTTAAACGGCACAGGTCAGCTGGCTCTGAGACGTGCTCATGAGCTCGAATTTAAGCGTGTCAATTTGGGCCAAGGCCCATTCAAACTCAGCTTTTCGCCTGGAAAAAAGTTTGTCTACGCGGCCAGTCAATTTGACGACCAAATTAGCAAAATTCGCCTGAAGCCTTTCGAAAGAGTGACAACCACATCGCTTGGCCCCACGCCCGCGTTGGCACCCAGTGAAGTCGGCGAGATGCGTTTCTACGACTCGACCTTGTCCTTGGATGGCTGGCTGAGTTGCCATAGCTGTCATCCAGATGGTCACAGCAGTGATTTCGTGAATGACAATTTTGGCGATGATACGATCGGAGCTCCGAAGCGAATTCCTTCCTTGCTGGGCACGGGGGTCACCGCGCCCTGGTCTTGGCGGGGATCCGAACAAAGTCTCTCGGCTCAAATCCGCAAATCGCTCTACCAAACCATGCGCGCCGGCGACAAACAACCGCTACGGGAAGATGACGTCTTGGCAATCACCGATTTTGTTCAGAATCTGCGACCTGCCGATTCAATTTCAGCCGCTCGCCGTCGAATCAATCTGGCTGCAGAACGGCGAGGAAAACAGTTATTCGTTGAAAAACAGTGCGATCGGTGCCATCGCCCCCCCACTTACACCTCACCGGAAACTTACTCCGTAGGAATTCGAGATGAACTGGGGGTGGACCAGTTTAACCCCCCGACTTTACTCGGAGTCAGCCAACGTCGGCAATTACTTCATGATGGACGAGCGACCAGCCTTCGAGAGCTCTTTGCGCTGCATCACCATCCCCACGACACAGCATGGACTGAGAAGCAGATCTCAGATCTCGTGGCCTTCCTGGAATCCCTTTAAAACGCACAGCGGATAATACCAAAGCACCCCTACTGGCAAATCCACATGATAGATCGGGCTGTTACAACTGGAGAAAGTCGCAGCTTCGGCAGGTCAGGCCAGATACAAAAGTTGAGCGACCGAGAATGCCGATGGCAATCTCGGGCTCAAAGTCTTGAGCGGAGAGGACAGGATTCGAACCTGCGGACCCGTTACCGGGTCACCGATTTAGCAAACCGGCGCTTTCGACCACTCAGCCACCTCTCCGTGAGCTCGCCCGATGGATGGGCGTGCCGGCGACCAAGGAATGAACAGGTCACGTGGCCCAACGTCCCTATTCTTATTGATTCCACGGGTTGCTGCAAGGCATATCACACACACTGATGACGCATAAAAAATCCGAAGCCCCCCCCATCCGTCAGGCTCGACGTTCTCGCCCTGCTTCCTGCGATCGGTCTCCCGGTTGGTTCCTACCGATCTTGAGCTTTCTGAGCCTGCTTGCCACGGTAAACAGCCTGACAGCTCATGAATCCCTACTCAACTCAGCCCGCAACAGCATCACGGCCAATGAGCTCAAATCTCACATCGATGTGTTGTCAGATGACACATTCGAAGGTCGTGAGGCGGGCAGTCGCGGCGGGCGGGCGGCCGCTAATTACCTGATGAAATATCTCAAACAAGATCTGGAACCGGCCGGACGTGACGGCCGTTATTTCCAGTCCTTTGGTGCAGGATACCGCAATCTGCTGGGAAAAATTGAAGGAAGCGATCCGAAACTTCGAAACGAATTCATCCTGATTGGGGCACATTACGATCACGTCGGCTACGGGACTCCCAAAGACAGCTATGGACCCTTCGGACGAATCCACAATGGAGCCGACGACAACGCCAGCGGGGTTTCGACCCTGCTGGAAGTGATCAATGCCTTTTCCGCAGCTCAATTGAGATGCAAACGAACGATGATCTTTGCCTTCTGGGATGGAGAAGAGAAGGGATTGCTGGGATCGGAACACTGGGTTACCCACCCCACGGTTCCGCTTACTCAAATTAAGGTCGCAATCAACATCGACATGGTCGGACACCTACGGAACGGCCGCGTCGAAGTATTCGGTTATCGATCAATGCCTGGATTCCGAACTTTGATCACCGAAGCGAATACGGGCAGTGACTTAAATCTCGACTTCTTCTGGGAGGTCAAACAAAATAGCGATCATTACTCGTTTTTCAAGCGGCAAATCCCGATCTTGATGTACCACACCGGACTGCATGATTTTTACCATCGTCCCAGCGACGATGCTCATTTGATCAACACAGACGGTGTGCGCGAAGTGTCCAAGCTGGTCTTCAATACATTGCACCAACTGGGCAACGACGATCGACTAGGTGATTTCCGTGCGGCAAGCGAATCCGAAGGCCCGAGCGAACGACTGGCTTTCGAGCGTTCACTCCCTGCCCCGTCACCTCGTCTGGGCGTTATCTGGAACGCTGAATCGGTTGAGAATGGTTTGCAAGTCACGCGAGTACGAGCCGGATCGGCGGCAAGCCGTGCGGGCATTCAGCCAGGCGATCGGTTACTCGAGCTGAACGGTGTTCCCATCGACAGTACCGAATCACTCCAACAATTAGTAGTTCGAGCCCCGACGGCTTCCAGCTTTACGGTCCAACGTGCAAATCAGCAGGAGCCCTTACCGATCGCAGTCGATTTGGAGGGTCAGCCGACGCGAGTCGGGATCACATGGCGTGACAATCCGGCAGAAATCGGCACCGTCAATCTCGTCAGAATCGTAGCACACTCGCCGGCGGCTCTCGCCGGGCTCCGCGTCCGTGATCGAATCCACGAAATCAACCAGATCAAGTTCAAGAATCCCGTAGAATTTCGTCGGCTAATCTCAGAATCGCCTTTTCCCATCACCGTACTCATCGAACGTGATGGCCAATTCCAATCGGTATCCATCAAAAACCCGTCGTCTGAACCTGCGTCGGACGGCACGAATTCCCCAGCATCAGTCAGCCTCAATTAAAGGTCGAGAATCGACGAGCGTCGCAAATTGTGACGTCATCAGCAGGCGAGGAACGCCATCCTGACGATAAACAATCCGCCCCTCTTGGCCGTCTTGAGATTTCAAGAGCTTAAAACCATCAATCGGCCCCAGCACAGAAACGGCGGATGCAACGGCATCCGCGTCGATTGCCGTCGGTGCGATCACGGTCACCAAACTGCTGTTTGTTAAGCCAACTCCCGTCTTCGGATCGATTAAATGCGAATATCGCACGCCGTTTATCTCGACGTACTGTCTCAAGTCACCCGAAGTAGCAATCGCCCGATTTGCCAACCAAACAAATTTGCTTGGCGACTGCTGATCCTGCAGACCCGTGAGACCGATTCGCCACCCCTTTGAGTTGGGAGGCGGAGCGCTAACTAACAGATCGCCCCCACCGTCGATCAAAGCCCGTGTAATCCCTTCACCTTTTATGGCGATCATCGCCTGATCAAGTGCGAAACCTTTTGCGATTCCCCCGAGATCCAGACGCATATTTGGTTGCTGGAAGCAAATCGAGCGATTTGCAGGGGAGAGCACCAAGTGCTGTGCTCCAATTGCTTGCCGAGCCTGATCAAGCAGCCGTTGGTCCGGGAAAGCTCGCTTTTGACGTGCCGCTCGCCACAAGGTGGTGACGGGACCAAGTGTCATATCAAAGGCACCGTCGGTTAAGCGAGTAAGTTGCTGGCCACGCGACAATACGGCCCAAAGGTCTTCACTCACCGTTACCGTTTTTTTTGCCACTCCCGATCGCGACAATTGGCTCAATTCGCTATCTGGACGATAATCACTGAGAATCTCATTCAGCTGGCGAATTCGAGCAAACGCAGCATCCGTCGCACTTTTTGCCTGTTGCTCGCTTTTGGCATACAACAAAATCGAGAATCGCGTTCCCATTTGCTGATCGGAACGCTGAAACCGCACCTCTTCGGCCTTGAGCGGTAATGCGGCCAAACCAAGCGGAAGAAGCAAAAATTTGAAAATTCGTGTCGGAAACCACATAGATTTAAACGCGTAACATGAGAAGGAATGGCCCGGGTTCCGCTTTTATTTTAACCGAGAACCGTCGCAGTTACCAAATTTGCCCTCGCTGAACGATTTGAGCAGAGGCTTTGAGATGGGTATCATGAAGGCTGGACATTTTGGTACGACGCCTGCCTCAATCAACCACACCGCCTACTCGGTCCCGAGAATAGCTCCGAGAATAGCCAGGAGAACCAGATGACGAAGAAGCCTGAACAAGACACGACCAACAACACTTCTCGACGCAGTTTCATTAAGAACTCTTCGCTATTTGTCGCTGGCGGGGCAGTTGCTGGACAGCTCGCCTTCAGTCGATCCGCTCACGCTTTCGGGAGTGATGAAATTCGAATTGGCCTCGTCGGCTGCGGTGGTCGGGGAACAGGCGCGGCGAGTCAAGCGATGAACACCGAAGGTCCAACACGACTCGTCGCAATGGGTGATGCGTTCAGCGACCGTCTGCAACAAAGCCTTCGAGGGCTCAAGGGACAACATAGTGACAAGGTCGATGTACCGCAGGATCGCCAGTTTGTTGGATTCGATGCGTTCAAGCACGTTCTGGATTCGGACATTGATCTGGTCATTCTGGCGACACCTCCCGGATTTCGACCACAACATGCCGAAGCAGCCATCAATGCAAACAAACACGTTTTCATGGAAAAGCCGGTAGCTGTTGACGCACCCGGAGTGCGCCGCGTCCTCGCGACAGCTGCCAAAGCCAAAGAGAAAAATCTCGCCATGGCCGTGGGTCTCCAACGGCGCCATGAACCTCGCTATGTGGAAACCATCAAACGCTTGCAAGATGGAGCCATCGGCGACATCATCCTCACACGTGCCTACTGGAATGGCGGCGGTGTCTGGGTTCGTCCCCGACGTGAAGGCCAAACGGAGATGGAATACCAGATGCGCAACTGGTACTACTTCAACTGGCTCTGCGGTGATCACATTACTGAGCAACACATCCACAATCTGGACGTGATCAATTGGCTGATGAAGGGATATCCCAAAACGGCTCAAGGCCAAGGCGGACGTCAGGTACGTACCGGGAAAGATCATGGACAAATCTTCGATCATCACGTGGTTGAATTCACCTATGGCGATGATTCAAAATGCTTTAGCCAGTGTCGCCATATCCGCGACACATGGAGCAGCGTGTCGGAACATGCTCACGGCACAAAGGGGTCCGTCAATATCGGTGGCGCAACGATCTACGACCCGAATGGCAACGTGACTTGGAGCTACGGTCGTGGCGGTGGCGGTGGTCATCAACAGGAACATCACGACTTGTTCGCTTCACTTCGAAAGGGTGAACGTCCCAACGAAGGCGAATATGGTGCGCTCAGCTCCATGACTTCCATTTTTGGAAGAATGGCCACGTACTCCGGCAAAAACATCGACTGGGATAAAGCGTTGAATTCCGAGCTAGTCATCGCGCCTGTTGATGAATTCACCAGCAATGACGATACTCCTCCCGTTCTTCCCGATGAAGACATGAACTACCCAATTCCGATGCCGGGAACCACGAAAACCGTGTAGCCCCCGATCGGCTACCAAACAATCAACAGGTGGCAGTTGCGGATTACCCGCGCTGCCATTTTTTTTTACGGTCATCGGACAAGCTATTTTTTTCAGCATATAACTTCCCCCTGTCCCCTCGGAAGCGACTATTCTGCATAGGCTGAAACGTCGCCTGGAACGACTCAAATCAGCGAGCGAGCGAACGTGGTCAAACAGAATCCTTATCGCCCGCTTGGAGCGAGTTCCAATCAGTTGACGTTGGGGCGGTCGGCGATTTCAATGGAATCAGCATTGGCCAAACTTGCCAGCCACTGATGCGACATTTCGATCACAGACCGATCATCGGCACTGACTTCACCAACTAGATCGAACTGCCCCATTTCAATTGACTTCCTCAGCTCTTCAATTCTTGAACGCAATCTTCCTAGCAACTCAGACGTCTCCTGAGCGTTAAATTCATGTCGCAATAGGCGAGTTTCGTTCGAGCGATGCTCCCGATTCAAGCCAACCAAACGGCCTCGACTCGCCTTAATCAACTCCCCCTGCCAATGGGCGCGGCGCAATTGCAGATCGGAGTTAAATTGGTAGGTTTCGTCTTGGCCCACGAATAGACTCGCGGCACCGTTTTCGCGAAATCCAATCACGATCGAATCCGAGAACGACAGCGGTCGAAACTCAACACGATGGACGAGCCTGACGGCTTCTCGTAGGAGATCCTCCCGATCGTTCGAATGTCGCGCCAAATCCGCACTCGCTTTTATTCAAGACGATTACGATAGCGTGTGCTGGCACGCTCCAAAATAGCCTGTTCCTCGACTGTCAATTTATCGTATCCGGATTTGTGAAGCCGTGACAAGATCAGGTCGACCTTCCCATCTTCGATGAAGTCTTGCTGTAGCTTTCGCGACTGACGTTGCTCTTTCCGACGTTGCCACCAAGAAACAAGAGGACTGGTGTTTGTCTGTGTCGAACAGTTGGGGGCAGTCGCTTCAAAGTTACTAAAGTCCGATGAAAATTCGTAATCTGACAGCCGGTTGTCGGTCAAGACCGGCTCCGAAAGTTCCTCAGCTTTGCGAGCGCTGAAATAAACAAAGATTGCCAGGAGAACGAGAGCAAACCAAGTTTGCACGACGTTATTGGGATTTTCATTTCGTACAAACCATGCGGTAATAAGTAATCCCAACGCGATTAGCTTAGCCACACGGGAGACTGTCAAGCAGGCCGTCTGCGGATCCATGTCAGGCCGCCTGCAGAAGAGAGCAGCTTTCAACGCCTGCCCACCATCAAACGGAAAAGCAGGGATAAGATTCACAAGAACCAGCAGCCAATTGACCCAAAAAATCATCTTCAAAACGACACTTAACGTATCGCCGACCTCAAGTGCCTGTGGCGCGAGCGGATACATCAAACCAACCAGCTCGAGATGACCTCGCAACGCCAGTAAAACCGCCGCGACCAAGCAGATCCCTAGGTTGACGAGGGGCCCCGCCGCCACGGATACAAGTTCACTGTGAGGGCTAGGCAACCAAGGTGCTGGACCTAATCCGCCCAACGGCCCCAGCACAACTTCATCGGCCTGACCTCCAAGTCGGTTCGCAACCGCAATATGGCAAACTTCGTGAGCAATCACACTGACTAACAATACAATCAAGAGCAGAGGGCCATTCCAGATCAGACCATCCGCTTTGCCAAGTGTCGCGTCAAGCCAACTTAGATAGCAAGTGAAAGCCGCAAACAGCACAAAAAACATGTGCAGACGAACGTTGATGCCCCTCCAACGACCAATTCTGAGACTCCAGATGCCTTGATCATTCATCGGGACATTTATCCACTGGAAAAGCCATTCGCTGGAGCGAGTAGTGAGAAGTTTCATCAAGACAGGCTTCACCCTCTAGCGTATCAACGAAAAACGGGGGGATCAATCTTTTCGTGACGGATAAACAGCCGCGTGCCTGTTCAACTACGACAAGTTGCCCTAGGATGTTTCAAAGTTTTTCCAAATTTCTTGCCAAGCGGTTTTTCGCATCGTGCTGAGAGCAAGAAATCCCATTTACACGTCAAGAAAGCGTTACTGCGTGTCTGCTGACGAGATCCTGTTAACGGCCGATCGATTCCAGGTGGCTCGCTGCCAGCGTATGCTGGCAAACGGATCGCTCCACCAACGTGAAGTCATTCGGCATCCGGGCTCGGTCGTCATCATTCCGCGGTTGCCAGACGGTCAGATCTGCTTGATCAAAAATTTCCGGATCTCCGTTGACCAGCCTCTCATCGAGTTACCGGCAGGCACACTGGAGACCAATGAGAAACCACTTGCCTGCGCTAAAAGGGAACTCACAGAAGAGACGGGATATACGGCAGGTGCGATCCAACAGCTAACCCGCTTCTATGCAGCTCCAGGTATCCTGGACGAGTTGATGCATCTGTTTGTCGCCGATGATTTGGTGGAGGGTCAGCCGAATCGTGAAGCTGGCGAAGAAATCGACAACCTGGTGCTGCCACTGCCGGCGGCAATCTCGATGATCACCTCCGGTGAAATCTGTGATGCCAAAACAATCGTGGGTTTACTTTGGTGCCAGCAATTTCAATCAGACGAAACACGGCATCTATCATGGGAATAAAAGGAAGAGGACATGCGAGATCCACGTATTGATAACTTGGCAGATGTGCTTGTCGGCTATTCAACGGAAGTCAAAAAAGGTGATTTGGTTTTGATCTCGGGCCCACCACTCACCAGCCCATTGGTTTCAGCCATTTATCGCCAAGTCGTCTCTGTTGGCGGCCATCCAGTCATTTCGATGCAACCAGAAGAATGCAAAGAAATCCTTTTGACCGAGGGTTCTGAGCAGCAGCTCACTTTCGAAGATCCCGTTGCCCAATTTCAAATTGAAAACATCGATGTCTTGATCGCGATCTGGGGTCAAACGAATTCAAAAGCATTGACGGAAGTTTCTCCGGAACGTCAGGCCAAAGTCAGCCAAGCTCGAAAGCGCTACTTAGACACCTATCTGAAACGGGCTGCCGATGGGCAACTTCGTTGGGTCGGCACTCAATTCCCTTGCAATTCTTCCGCCCAAGATGCGGAAATGTCCCTCGCCAGCTATGAAAATTTCGTGTTTCACGCCGGCCTCTTGGATCGCGATCGGCCAGCAGAGGCTTGGCGAGCGATTAGTGAACAGCAACAGCATCTTGTCGAATTCTTGAATGGCAAGAAAGAATTACGATTTGTAACTCCACAGGGAACCGACCTAAAGCTCGATGTGAGTGGACGCCGTTGGCTGAATTGTGATGGACACGAAAACTTTCCGGACGGAGAAGTATTTACCGGCCCGGTTGAAGACGCCACCGAGGGAGTCGTTCGTTACAGCTTTCCCGCCGTTCATGGCGGACGGGAGGTCAATGACATCTGCTTTACCTTCAAGCATGGCAAAGTGGTAGAAGCGACGGCTTCCAAAGGCGAGGAATTTCTCCACGCCATGCTTGATCAAGATGCGGGTGCACGTGTGTTGGGAGAGATCGCGATCGGCACGAATTATTCGATCACCGAGTACACGAAGAACACGCTCTTCGACGAAAAGATCGGTGGCACGTTCCACGCTGCCGTTGGTTCATCCTACCCAGAGTCAGGTGGTAAGAATCAATCCGGCCTGCATTGGGATATGGTCTGTGATCTGCGGCAAGGCGGAAAAATTTTTGTCGATGGCGAACTGATCAGCGAAAACGGCAAGTTCCTGAACCCCGCATTCCCTCAACCCTTGGCATGAGCTGTTGACAATCGGGGGTTCTTATAAAGGACCTCCCTGAGCAGCTCCGGCGAGCCTTTGATCGACTCGGACCGATCCCAATGCCACTCAGGATGGGTGGGAACAAATTTCGAGTGAAATGGCCAAGGATCGAACGGCGCGAAGCCAAGCATTTGTTCGAGGCGTGTTGAGTCCATTGAAACATCCCCAGCTCGAGGAGGGATCGGCCCCGCCTCGCTTCGCAAACAACCCATCACATTTCGCGGGTCGTACCCTCCGACACGATTTACGATTTGTGCGATTTGGTACAGACTAAGTGCCCGTGGCCCTCCCGCGTGAAACAGGCCGCTTTCACGGTTAGCCAACATGATCTGCAGTACTCGATTGAGACAATCCGTATAGGTCGGTGTGCGAACTTCATCAAAGTATAGCGTCGCCGGCTTTTGCTGTTTGTAACGTGATTGAATCCAATCAATCGCGCCGGCGTGCCCGTTAAAACTAATCCCCATCGGCAACGAAATCCGAACTTGACACGCCTCGGGACGCGCGAGTTGAACTAGGCTTTCGGCGATCGACATGGTTTTACCAAATACGCTCACCGGATCCGTTGCGTCGGTTTCCACGTGCCGCCCCGAGCCCACACCGGAGTAAACCAGATCGATGGAAAGATGAACCAGCCTCGTCGAACTTCCCTGCATCACCTTCAATAATTCACGAACGCCCTGCACATTGATCCGCCACGCCATCGCGGGGTCCAACTCGCAAGCCTTCAACGCGCAACTGCCTGCACAATCGAGTACTGAAGCAAATTGATGACGATCGAAGAGCTGTTGCAGCATCGCTTGATTTTCCACGTCGCAGCCGACGACACCATCTCCCTTTAAACGCCAGTTACGAACGGGGCGCATTCCAATCACCTGGCCAGGATACCGCGCTCGAAAATAATGCAATGCTGCGTAACCAGCCACCCCCGCAACTCCCGTGATCAACAAAGGCAGTGGTGGATCGGGAAGTTGCTCAATTTCACAAATCATCGATTACTCACTCATCTTCAAATAGGCCAACCGTACCGCACCGAGTATGGGATCACATGACCGATGAATCGCACGTGGAAAAACATTCGCTTCGGCCAATGCTTCATCAAGCATGCGAGCAACAACCGATGGATTTTGAAGCAGCCCACCGGAAAGAATCAAGTCGAAACCAGCGGTCGCAAACTGCAATTGCGATGCGACCGATTGGACAAGTCGATAAAGGTCACCGGCCGCCATGTGGCAAAGCTGAATCGCCAACGGATCACCATCAACTGCGGCAGCTTCGACTAACTTTGACAGCGATGCAATGAACGATCGACCTCGCTTAGCCGCAATCTGCGGCAACTCGCGAGGATCGGACAGCCGGAGAAAATCAAGGGCACGGTCAATCAACATTGACGGTTGACGCTGTTTGTCGAAGACCAATGACACACTGCGAAGCAATTCAACCCCCAACCAGTAGCCACTACCTTGATCACCGATAACAGGCCCCCATCCACCAGCACGAGCAATTCGACCATCGACAGACCGCCCGTAGGCGAAAGAGCCAGTACCACAAATCAATGCAACTTGGCCAATCTCCCCCGCGAACTCTTGCAGCAACGGTTCGGCATCATTCACAATCAAAATATGCTCCGCCAACCGACAGGACTTCGCCCAGCCCGCAACCGTCTGTCGCACTCCAGGTCGATCACTGCCCGCTAGGGCAAAACAGATGCTGGACACGGGCTGCCAGTCGATCGCCGAGCTCAGGAAGGCCTCTCGCATCGCGGCCTCGAGATTTCCCAAGGCCAGCTCTGCACCCTCAACAACGAGGTTCGATGAACCTGTCGTCGCACGAGATAAAATGATCGGTCCGGTCTGCGAGCTTTCTGCCAAGCAGGCGGTGGTTTTGCTACCTCCACCGTCGATGCCGAACAATAATTTTCTTTGCATGTGCGAACACTCTCGTTCCACCGATCAGCCGATTCAACCTTCGATCGCCGTTCGTAAATGCCCCTGACATTTCTGCAAGCGGGTTCGAGCTTCCGCAGGCGAAATCCCAAGTCGGTTGACGACGATTGCCGTCTTGACTTCACCTTCACAGTCATCCAACAACGAATCGACCGCCGCTTCACTCAGATCGGTCAATTCACGAACAATGCGCCTCGAACGCACTTTCAACTTTTGATTGGTAGCTCGCAAATCGACCATCAAATCCCCGTAGGTCTTTCCCAATCGGACCATCGCGGCCGTGGTCAGAGTATTGAGGACGAGTTTGGTCGCGGTGCCTGCCTTTAATCGCGTGGACCCGCTAATTACCTCCGGTCCGACAACGGGCGTGATCGTAATGTCTGAAACCGAAGACAACTGAGAATCGGCATTGCAGGCAATTCCGATCGCCGCAGCTCCCAATTCTTGGGCATGAGTCAAAGCGGCGACGACGTAAGGGGTTCGCCCACTTGTTGCAATCCCCACCAGGCAATCTGCCGGCGAGAATCCGATTTCCTGAAGATCCGCAACGGCAGATTCGGGATGATCCTCCGCGCCTTCGATCGATCGGGTCAACGCTCCATATCCTCCTGCAATGACTCCTACGACCTGTTCAGGGTCCGTGTTGAATGTTGGAGGACATTCGGAAGCGTCGAGCACGCCCAACCTGCCACTTGTGCCAGCACCAATGTAAATCAATCGCCCGCCACGTTGCAGGCAATCTGCAATCACGTCGATCGCAGCTGCGATGGATGGTAATTCATTTTCAATTGCCACCGTGATCTGACGATCCTCACGGTTCATCAGTTGGGCAATTTCGAGCGACGTCAACTCATCGATTCGCTGAGCGGCCGGATTTCTTCCTTCGGTGGTAAGTTTTTCGAGCATCCCTTGATTTTGATCGTTTCATCGCGTTTGAACAACCGACCCGAACAAACTGGGGGCGAAAGCGACAAAATCAGGGACCGCTGAACAATCATCGGCCATGGAAATCGACCCGGAGTCCCGCCGTAAAAGACAAAGTCGGATGGCACATCGCCTAATTCTGAATCACAATAGAGAGCATCCTTCTTGCATTAAATCATTTGCCTACCGAGGAATTTTCATGTGGTTTGCCAAAATGATCGTCGCCGGTCTCCTCAGTCTGTTGGTGGTATCGACCAATCTCGGATTTGCGGCTCCCCCCAAACTGACTCAAGTGGTCCCCGAGATGGTGGGCATGCGTTCGAGTGATTTAGCTCGAATTGATGCACTCGTTGCCGAGGGCTTGGCAGCCAAGAAAATGCCAGGCTGCGTGATCCTGATCGGCCGCCATGGCAAGATTGCCTTCCAACGTGCTTACGGGAATCGACATCTCGAGCCAGAAACCAGCCCAATGACGATCGACACGGTGTTTGACATGGCCTCGATCACGAAACCCGTGGCAACCGCCACCAGTGTCATGATGCTGGTGGAACGCGGTCAACTTCGACTCCGCAACCGAGTTTCCGATTACCTGCCCGACTTCGCTGCCAATGGGAAACAGGACATCACGATCACACAACTCCTGACTCACCATGGTGGACTGATCCCGGACAACGCACTGAAGGATTACCTGGACGGCCCTCAACTGGCCTTTCAACGAATCAATGACTTGAAAACGTTCGTCGAGCCTGGCACCCGATTTGTTTACACCGATGTCGGTTTCATTGTGCTCGCCGAAATGGTCCGACGCACGACGGGTGAGAACATCGACCAATTCACGCAAAAGAATCTATTCGGCCCCTTGAATATGACCGATACGGGATTTATTCCAACTGAGTCCCAGCGAAAACGGGCCGCACCGACCGAAATCCGAGCAAACGAATGGATGCAAGGCGAAGTCCACGATCCTCGCGCCTTTGAACTCGGTGGTATTGCGGGCCATGCGGGCTTGTTTTCCACCGCCCAAGATTTGGCCGTCTACGCCCAGATGATGCTGCGATCGGGACAATATCATGACGTGCGCATCTTAAGCCCATTAACGGTTTCCACGATGACAGCAGGTCGCTCTGTATCGGGAAATCAGCGAGCCTTGGGTTGGGACAAGCTGAGCGTTTATTCATCGAATCGCTCTGAGCTATTTTCGCCGCGCGCCTTCGGGCACGGCGGATTCACCGGAACGGTGCTTTGGATCGACCCGGAACTGGATTTATTTTTCATCTTCCTCAGTAACCGGGTACATCCCAATGGGAAAGGCAATATCAATTCCCTTGCGGGACGCATTGCCACCGTGGCATCGGCCGCCATCGATGACACTTTACTGCGGCGCCCCGCTGCCGAAAAGCAGACCGTCTCTCCAATATCAACGGGCCTTGATCAACTGTGTGCCTCCTCATGCTCGGCGTTAACCAATCAACGCATTGGTCTCATCACCAACCATACGGGCATCGATCAAGCGGGACGCCAAAACCTGCAGCGTTTGCGCGAGTTCCCGCACGTTCAGCTCAATGCTCTCTTCAGTCCCGAACATGGTTTCGCGGGAAGTTTGGATGTGACCAACATCGCCGACTCCACCGAAGAATCGACGGGCCTGAAGATTTTCAGCCTCTATGGAAAAACTCGTCAACCTACCGCACAACAACTGCAAGAGATCGATACGTTAGTCTTTGACATCCAAGACATTGGCACGCGATTCTACACTTACATCTCTACGATGGGCTTGGCAATGCAAGCCGCTGCCGAGCATGGCAAACGTTTTATTGTGCTCGATCGACCCAATCCTATCGACGGCATCACCGTCGATGGACCCGTTCTAGATCAAGGGCGAGAATCGTTCGTCGGCTTCCACCTGCTGCCCGTCCGGCATGGAATGACAATCGGCGAAATTGCAACTCTGTTCAAGGCAGAACTCAATCTGGACCTTGATTTAACCGTCATCAAATTGAAAAATTGGCAACGATCGACCTATTTCGATGAAACGGGTTTAAGCTGGGTCAATCCATCCCCCAACATGCGCAATCTCAATCAGGCGATTCTCTATCCAGGAGTCGGGCTGTTAGAAACCACTAACTTATCGGTCGGTCGCGGGACGGATACACCGTTTGAACGAATTGGCGCCCCATGGATCAATGGGCACAAACTGGCCGCGAAATTGAATTCAGCAAAGCTGACCGGCGTTCGTTTCACACCAGTTCGGTTTCAACCGGAATCAAGTGTGCATCAAGGGAAAAAGTGCCAAGGTGTACAACTGCTGATTACCGACCGTTCACAAATTAACCCACTTGATGTAGGCTTTCAAATTGCAATCTGTCTGCGTGCAATGTACCCACAACAATGGAAATCGGACTCCTATGATCGACTTCTTGCGGACGCCAAAGTGATGAAACTCCTTCACGCAGGCGGTTCACGAACCGCCATTCGAGCCTCGTTCCAGGACGAGTTAAACGAATTCCGTCACCGACGAGCAAAATTTTTACTCTACGATTGAGTATCGATTCCGATGAAGTTTTTTGATTATCTGTTGATCGCACCCAGCCGAGACAAGTTTGCGCGAATCGTGATGCGCGATCTCGTTTCAGCAGGCGATACACGCGAGGCAACTTATGACTCACAAGCCTTTCAGCTCACGTTCAGTCACCGCAAAAAAAACGTCGGCAACGTTAACCTCTCAAATCTGTACGACGAATTTTTAACAAGGCCAGTACGCAGTCGTCGTGTTTTTTTACAAAACGCGGTGCGATCCTTGTTGGTGTCCCATAAAAGGCCTCCCAGTGATTTCGACTCGGCAAGCCCCGACCTGTTGCTGTCGCTGAGAAACCGATCGTACTACAGCCTTACCGAACTACAAAATTGGGTAGATGGCGATCAGAATTTTGCCTGGCCCCATTCGCCCATCGCCGAACATTTGGCAGTGGGCTTGGTCTATGATCTACCAGAAGCAATGCTGATGTTGCAGCGCAGCCAGCTTGAAGCTTGGGGGGTTTCATATTACGAGGCAATCGAAACGGCGCAAAATAACCTAGCAGAGTTAGAAGCAGCTTTTGCCACTGTCGAGGGCGAGATCTACGTCTCTGCCACCGAAGATCACTACGATGCCAGTCGCATGCTCGTTGCCGATTTGATTCGTGAGCTCGATGTAATGGGGGATCCCGTGGCAATGGTGCCTAACCGTGATTCACTGCTGATAACGGGAAGCAAATCAAAGGCAGGCTTACAATTGCTGGCAAATCTGAGCCGTGAATACCTCAAGAAACCACGTCCGCTCTGCGGAATCGCCTTTCGACTACACGACGATGAATGGACGCCCTGGCTCCCGCCTGCTTCGCACCCCGCCGCAGAACAATTGACGGCGTTACACGTAGAATCGATCGCGCGAGACTACGCCAATCAACAGCCAATTCTGCAAGCTTGGTGTGAAAGTCGGTACGACGATGTCGAAATCAGCGACTTTTGCATCACGCAAGGCCAACGGCCCCAACAACTCATTAGCTACTGCGTGTGGTCACAAGACCGAGAATGCCTGTTACCCAAAACAGATCGTATTTTCTTCAACGCCTCTGATTCCAATCAACCAAGACGATCAACCGATCTCCCAAATGCCAGTTGGAGCACCGTCCAAACAGCATTTGGTGATCGACTTGTTTCTGAAGATGTTTTTCCACCTCGCTACCGAGTTCGCAATTTCCCAAGCGCGCAAGAATTATCAGAGATCGATCCCAACTGACGGGTTATTTTCCTGACGTGCTAATTATGCGATAGTCTAGGTCTCTTGTTTCGAGGCACCCTAGGTTGCCCCTCGAACCACTCTAACTGCAACGATGGTCACCCGAAACGAACGGTGGCAGACCGAGCCAGAGGACCCCAACCATGGCCAAGCAACGCATTCTGTGTCTTGTGGGAGACTATGTCGAGGACTATGAAGTCATGGTCCCGTTTCAGATGCTACTGATGGTCGGACATGACCCCGTCGTTGTCTGCCCGGGCAAGCAAGCCGGAGATTACGTGCCCACGTCGATTCACGATTTCGAAGGCGATCAAACCTACAGTGAAAAACGAGGACATAACTTTGTCCTGAACGCCAGTTTCGATGAGATAAATCCCAGCGATTTTGACGCATTGTTACTCCCTGGCGGTCGGGCACCCGAGTACCTCCGTTTAGACGATCGCGTCTTAAAGATCGTGCAGCACTTCGCAGAACAGGACAAACCGATCGCTGCCATCTGCCACGGAGCCCAAATCCTCACGGCCGCCGGTGTGCTGCAAGGCAAGTCCTGCTCCGCCTATCCCTCCGTCCAGCCTGAAATCACTGCCGTAGGTGGCCAATATGTGCCTCCTTCCGAGTCATTTGATAGCGCTCACGTTGATGGCCAGCTGGTCACCGCTGCGGCTTGGCCCGCTCATCCAGCTTGGATCCGTGAATTCCTGCGCGTATTGGGTACTCCCGTGAGTGTTGATTAGGGGAAATCGATGTCGATGCAAACGCCATCAGCTTCCGCAATCCAGCTGAGCAAAAACATTGGTCAACAACTTTCGGTGATAGCCGCTGATCGCCCTCATCAAATCGCCGTTGCGGCACCGAATAAACGGGTCAATCAGGGCCGTCGCTGTTACGACGAACTGACATTTCAGCAATTGAACGAGGATAGTGATCGGATCGCTGCCGCCTTGCAGTCTTTGGGCCTGCAGCCGGCACAGCGTATCGTGCTGATGGTCCGACCGGGTCTCGATTTCATCTCCTTGACGTTCGCATTGTTCAAAGCTGCAGCAACCGTGGTTTTAATCGATCCCGGCATGGGACGAAATCATCTGATCCAATGTTTGTCAGATGCGGAGCCAGATGGGTTCGTCGGCATTTCAATCGCTCAAGCCGCTCGCATCCTCTACCGTCGCAACTTCCCAAACGCCCGACTCAATGTCACCGTCGGGCGACGCTGGTGCTGGGGAGGCCCAACTCTAAAACAGTTGCGACTCCACTCGGCCGAGGAGTTCCAGCCACCGGCGGTGAATGCCGATGATCCAGCGGCCATTATTTTCACGACCGGTAGCACTGGTCCTCCCAAAGGAGTTCTCTATCGACATGGGAATTTCTCGCAACAGGTACAACAATTGCGGGACATGTACGAGATCCAACCGGGCGAAATCGACCTGCCTGGCTTTCCTTTATTCGCCTTGTTTAATAGCGTGATGGGAGTCACCACGGTAATTCCCGACATGGACCCAACACGTCCCGCGGAGGTAAATCCAGCGAACATCATAGAACCAATCCAAGACTGGAAAATCACTCAAGCTTTTGGCTCACCCGCACTATGGAACGCGGTTGGCAAACACTGCGAAGCCAACGATATCAAGCTGCCCACGCTACGTCGTGTCCTATCGGCAGGCGCTCCTGTTCCCAATCACGTTCTCCAGAAACTGAAGGGCGCAATTGCCGTCGACGGAGACATCCACACACCTTACGGTGCAACGGAGGCGTTACCCGTCGCAACGATCTCCGGAACCGAAGTGTTAGAGTCAACCGCCGAGCAAACGGCAGTAGGAGCGGGCACCTGTGTAGGCCGACGTTTCTCGAAAATCAAATGGAAAGTAATTCGCATTCACGACGATCCCATCCAGGCGATCGATGAAGTCGAAGAATTACCCCAAGGCGAAATCGGCGAACTGATCGTGCAAGGTCCAGTCGTCACAACCGAATATGTGACACGAACCGAGAGTAATCTACTGGCAAAGATCAACGATGAAACGATTTGGCATCGAATGGGAGATGTCGGCTACCTCGACGAACTTGATCGCTTTTGGTTTTGTGGACGCAAGGCGCATCGCCTGGTCACAGAACGCGGAACCATGTTTACAATTCGCTGTGAAGCGATTTTCAATCAGCACCCGGCCATCTATCGCTCAGCACTCGTCGGTCTGGGGCAAGCCCCTCGCCAGCACCCCGTGCTCATTGCCGAGCCCTGGCCGGACCAACTTTCGAACGATGAGTCTGCCCAGCAACAGCTCAGACAAGAATTGCACGAACTCGGACAAAAGAACGAACTCACGTCCAACATCCGACTCGATCACATTTTGCTACGAGCCGCCTTACCGGTCGACATTCGCCATAACGCAAAGATCTTTCGCGAACAGCTGTCCGTATGGGCCGCGAAAGAATTGGACGCATAACGCTTTAGCCTCCTGGCGTTGTCGCCTGCAGGCAAACCATCCGTGCGCCGCAACAAAACGAGTTGGTGTGGACCGGAAAGAAGAGTCCCCCGGCCTCACACAACAACTCGTTTTTCGACGTTCCGCCCGCTCGACTATTCGGCCGTCAGCAGATCGAGCAGATCATCATCAACTGCTTCATCACCCGTTGATCCTGCTTCCAACGCACGATCTCTTTCATCAAAAGATCGCGTGGCAAAATCAAAATCTTCGAGCACGACCTCCACATCCTCGGATGCAACCAATCGCGTCAATTTGGTGCGCTGGGTCGTCACCGTTTCTCCTTGACGTTTCGCCAACGCGACATCCGCTTCTAACGCGGAAATAATTGGTGACAGGTTGGGCTGGACAATGGCGGCCGCGTTTGGCACGGCGGCTGCGTAAGTCCCACGCTGGAAGGCGAGCACGAGGTCACCCGATAAGAACTCACCGTCACCGTTCCAATCGCCATCACCCCAAGTCGAATTTCCGTCGATTTGATCTTCGTATTCGCCAATTTGGAATACGACAACTAAGTCACCGGAATCAAAGAGACCATCAAGATTTGCGTCTCCGTAAGACGTACCGATCGCCGACTCGATTAACTCATTACGATCTTCGTTATTGACAAATCCATCACCGTTGAGGTCATAGGTCAGATCAGGATTGGCTGAATTCAACTCTCCAAAGAACAAATTGATATCAGCTTCATTTACCTGACCATCTTGGTTGAAATCACCGGGCGGATTGCCAAATTCAACGACACCTGGGGTCGGGCCTGTCGCGAACCAGGATGCGGCGTTATTGCCGTAGGCATCCGCAGCCCGACGATGAATTGACGCACCGTCACCATTTGCTTGCGTTGGCCAGGGCTGTTGGTTGTCGTAGACCACTTCGTCTTCTTGCACACGCGGCAACTGGATCGGTTCGTCGATCAGGGAAATGTCCGTACTGAGTAAGGTAATTCGTTCGCCCAAACCGCTCAACTGTTGACCATAGCCACCAAGAATCCGAACTTGTTCACCCAAGCCGTAATGCGAACGGAAAGCCGCAAGCCGCGATGCGTTTCCGGCGTTTTCTGGATCGAATCCTGTCAGCACGATCGTTTCACCGCTGTTGAGCGATTCGTTTGGATCGAAGTTGAAATCAATCCCACCCCGAACTCTCCAGTCAGTCAAATCGATGACTTGCAGAGCAGAATTGTGGATTTCAATGAATTCGAGATCCGCCGAATCCAGCGAAGGATCGATGGCGAGGGCAGCAGCCGTCGGTTCACCTGGAGCGTAATTGATTTCCGTAATCACAACGGGGCCAACGCGAGCATCTCCATTGACGGCGCCGAGCGACAGTTGTTGCATGGGCGTCAATCGCCCCTCCCCGTTGGGAACTCGCCCAAAGGATTCACCGAGCAATGAAGCGCGGAAGTGAACATCATCGACGAACGACTCAATTTGACCATCTTCGTTGGCAATGGTCAGCCAGACGTCATCTCCATTGAGACTGCTGAGTGCAAAACTATTGGGATCCTCGGGATTTGCGTTGAATTGTGTTTCGTCAAAAACGACATAATCTCCCGCACCAATTACCGTGTTAGCCGGGATACGATACTTCGTTGATTCGCCGACCGAATCACTCAGATACCAGCCGCCGATATTGATCGGTTCACTTGTTGGATTGAATAATTCGATCGAATCCGACTGTGGAACGGGTGCATTGGAATTGGCCAACACTTCGTTGATCACAACGCCGATCGGAGCAGCGGCCGCGTTTCCGGGTGACCCACCAAATTCGGTGCTGCCTTTCCAATGGTAATACTTGCTGGCATCTTCACCTGGCGTGAAAGCCGGATTGACCAGGTTCAGCGTTCCCCCTCGACCATCGGCACTTTCCGGCCACAGACTGTTGTTGTCGTAGCTAAGATCGACGAGCGTTCCGCCAGCAGCATCCAACAGTTGGATTCGTTCACCATTATTGCTGAGACCCCCATCGAGGAATTCCCCGAGAATCGGCAGGTCACTTCCATAACGCAGTTGGAATGCGGCTTGGTTCTTGACGATCACACCACGGCCACCCGCGGCCAATTCCACATCACCAAAGGTGAACTGGAAACCGTCAAAATAGCTTCCCAACAGATTAACCGGCTCCGGACCAACGTTTTGAATTTCAACAAACTCAAAATCGTCGTTATTGAGTTCGGCATTCACTTGCAATTCACCCGCAGTCGGATCGTGCGGATTGTAGTTGAGCTCCGTCACTGCGATCTGCGGAGAATCCACAAGGAAATTGGCGGTGGTTGCCCCGGTCCATTCTTGCTGCTGCGAATCAAACCCGCGTGCGATGATCTGTGTGTTCGCACCGATTGAGATCGGACCGTCATAAATCTTTACGCTAGGCGAAACAATCACGCGACTCGTAATCGCCGAGACCTTGGCGTCGAACAGGAAGTCGTCACTGGCGACATTCTCATTCAGAACCTGGAACACGATGTAATTCTGACTATTCGTGCTCAAGTAACTCCGGATTTTCGAGATATCGTATTCGAGATAATTCGTCGCCAATTCATCCGGATTCGTTTCTGTCGCCGACTCATTGTAGGCCAACGCATTAATCGGTCTCGATTTCGCCTCGCCGGGAACGTTTGCAGAACGAGCAAGTTCCACAGGTGTCTTCAAAGACTGCCACCAAACGTAGGCCACAAATGCATCGTCATAACTCACGCTTAGCTTGTATCCATCCGCAGCGTCCTTCGTGGCTTGATCAAAATCAAGGGGCACACGAATGTAAGCCGATGCGTTCTTGTTCAGCATTTGACCTTCGACATCTGTCGCAATCAGTGCGTCGTAATCTCCTTGCGTGTCGAAACCAACAGGCAACGTAACGTCTGTCCAAGTTTCACCGTTGGCACCAGCTGTGTACGCACGATTGATGAAACAAACGTCCGCCGTTTGCAAAAAGTTTCCATCATCGCATTTATCGATTAGCGTGCCATCACTTGGCACATGAAACTGAACTGGCTTTCCGGTATCCAACAAGGAAATTTCATCTTCGACAATCACCGGCTGCCGGGGATCAGTTCCATCTAGCGTGTAAGCAATCTCGTATTTAGCGGGCGCCGTCATGGTGACAAGCGTTCCCTCCTCGACAACTCCGCCTACCGGTGAAATATCCACGGGTGCCGGGAACTGACTGTCCATCCATTCAACGCGATTCTGCAGGAACCACTCCATGATGTAGATGTAGTCATCGTAACTATTCGGCTGACCGTTTGAAGACATCGATCGAGGCAATGGCGACCGAGGGCAGCCCCCTTGACCGAAGAAGCAATTGGGCCAGTGATATCGATTCAGGCCATAACCGCCGGATGTCCAACGATCATAGTTTCGAGAAATCGGATTCGAAGGCTCATTGGCAGCAGGATTCGCGAGCCTTGGATTTCCATCGGACAGTTGCTGGACGGCTGCATCAATGTCAGCCATCAACTTTTCAGTCGAGAGCTCATCTTTTCGCAACTCATTCCAGCGATCGGAAACGGCTTGCTCAAAATTGGGATCTTCAAACAAGCGGTCCCAGTAAGGATATTGATCTTGGCTGATGCCGCTGTGGTACCAACCCTCCGGATTCGCACCATTCAGATAGTTACCGTTACCAAGTGAGAGATTGTAATCCCAAGCTGGACCTTGCTTGATCTTGCCACCCACATCTTTGTGATAGTAGGTACTGAGCCGGAAACCATCGATATTCTTCGTCATCTCGACCATCAGCCAAGTATCGGCCCATGAATCGACGTCGATGTATTTTGCATAGCCGGCCTGCGGATCTGCAAAGTCAGCGCCATAAAGGGCCGCTTCGAATTCGTTGATGTGTGATTTGAGCCAATCTTTTTGGACATCCGTCACATATTGAGGACCATCCTCGGCTCGACGTGGCTTATCGCCCGGCTCTACCATTCGTAACTCTTGGTTTCGACTGGTTCTGAACGGCCTGTCATTCGCCCCCGACTTATCTTTCTTCCAGATGTAACCGCCTGTGATCGCGGGATCCTCAGCAGTTGCGGTAGAGTCCGCATCGGAGATGTCGACCCGATCGTCGCCAGTTTTGATTTTTTCCGAGAGCACATAGGTGCCGCGATAATCCTTCGAGAAATTCAATTTACTCGGATCGCGGTCAGCATTGACAAAGACTTCCACTAACCGCGTACGCGGTGCGTAGAGTCCCAAGTCACGGTACCAATTGAAGGTCAGGAAATTATTCAACTGCGTTTTGTCAGAATAAGGACCGTTCAAGACCCAGTCCGACTCGGCCGGCAGGCCAAAGATCGAGACATCTCGATCGGAAACGGCGTAAGCGTACTGCCGTTCGGAATCGTCCGTTTCCTCTTCCCAAATCTCGACAGCATACTGTTTTTTGGCCCAACCTTGGGAACTTTGTCCACGAATGCGAACGCCCGTTCGGCCAGCATATTCAGCCTCATCCAACAAACTGGCTCGCCCATCTTCGCCCGGATCGATAAACAAACCAACGGTCGGAACCAATCGATTCGAATCGGAATCCACCGCACGATCCCCGAAGGAGTCAAAGACGATCAAAGGCAAGTTAGAAGTGAAGACTTCATTGTTCTCGAATTTCGCGAGGCTATTATCAAGCTGGATATACCCGACCGTATTTACCGGACCGGCACTACGATTACCTTCAAAAGCACGAGCACGAAGCCTCGTCGGCTCGTCAACTTTAATCGCACCTTCGTACAACGTGGAAGTCTCATCAGGCAGGGTGCCGTCCAGCGTGTATCGAATGGCCGCAGTCGTTGAATCCGTTCTGATCTCGACATCAAAGGAATCAACAAACGCCTGACTGTTGTGAGAGAACATGACGTCCCCTGCCGGTGGGGCTCCTCCGTCACCGTTAAAGGCACCCGGAGTGGGCTCAATGAAGTAGAGCCGTTCGCCAGCCACGACTTCTTCAGCAGTCAAGCGAGGCACCATAAGGAAGTCTTCATCAGCCGCATTAATGTTGAGGCCTTGAATCGCCAACACATTCGTGCCGGTTTTCAGCGATTCCAGATGCGCGGTGATGTCAAACGATTCTGACTCTCGACCAATTTCACCAATGCCAGTGATGATATCCCAATCTAAGACATCGTGGGCATTGGTCGCGCCACTTGTCGCCGATGTCCAGCCAGCGAAGAGCTCCGTTGCCCCCCCGAAAAGTTCGGCCATCTTAATGGCCGACGTCGAGATGGTCGCCTCGGCAGGTTTCGCACCATCGGTGGACATGTAAACGTCCAGCTGGTTAGTTTCTCCCGAGTAATCGACCCACAAGCTGATCAGGTTGACACCAGGCCCCGGAATGTTGGGGAAGATTGCATTGCCGTTGAATCGAGGGATCCCTTTGCGTTCCACGCTGCCAGCTACATTCGTATTGATCCCGATGTGACTCGCCAGGGCGATACCTTCATCAAACGAACCATTTGCGTTACTGTCCAACTCAATTGCCAGGAAGGTCGATCCGGTATTATCAAGGCCCAACCCTCCTCCGGCACTTCCCAACACATTGTTGTCATTGGACTGAAGCACAAACACTAAACCTTCCGCTCCAATCCCATCCGCATCGGCAAAATCGCCGTTGGGCGAATGAATGTCGTAGGTCATGGAGGCAGAAAAGGTGTAATCAGGCCCAAAACTCACCGTGTTGGTCAACCAAGCCGCGGAAGTCTGATCGGCAACGGATTCCGTCAACCGTAAAACATCGCCCGCCCATTTGGCGTCGCCTAACAGGGTGAAATCATCTCGACTATCTGCGTTTGTAAAATCGGAGTAGTCAATCGCTTCCGCAATGCCACCGTGCTCGGCTGTCGCGACCGAATCCCATGCCAATGAATCGGGACCGTTGACCCGAGCAATCTCCTCACCATTCAAGAAGGCGACAAAAGCGTCATCGTAATTGATCGTAAAATCGAGTGACTTGTAGGTCGGCAACACGTCGCCGGGAATCTCAAACTCGCTGCGAAGATAAGCGGATGCGGTCTTTCCCTGCATCGCGCTCGCATCCCCATTGGCATGGATCAGCGAACTGAAATCGCCATCGGTCGGATCGTCATCAAAACCAATCCCCGAATTGAGTGTATCCCAGGCTGCATCATCAAAATCGGCTCCCGTCCAGGTCGCAGTTGGTACGTCTTCACCAGCAGATCCTGGAAACAAAACCGAAATCCCTGAACCTTCGGCGACGAAATCTCGCAACTCGACTCCCTGCTCAATCCCGTAAGAAATGTCGGTGTACTGATCCGGCAGCGTGTTGTACTCGTCCGACGCAGTACGGCCATCGGGTTCAAACAAGGCCAGATACTCGTTGTCGCCGAGCTTGAAGTTCGTGTGCAGTTCACCCGCGGGATCCGCCCGATCTTTGCCAGACGCGAACACAACAATCGATTCACCCGGCTCCAATTCCGCAGCAGGCATCGTCCACTTAGTGCGATCATTGATCTGGTCCGTCAAATGCCAGCCCAACAGATCGACAGTTTGTTGCCCGTTGTTGTAAATCTCAAGCCAGTCGGGCGTGGAGCCATCTTCGTCCTTGAGCGTCTCATCGTTCGAACTCATGACCTCGGCGATCAACACATCGCCGGCGAGAACGACGCGAGGCTCAAGTGACTCCAATGAACGACTGCGTGGACGTCGCCGTCGTGTCTGGAGGGAAGAAAATAAACTGCCAGAGCGAGCAGTAAAGGAGTGCAGAACGTTCCACGACCGTTGACGACATAGGGACATATTCAGCTCACTGCGAATGAGATCAAGGAAGAAGACAGAACCCGCCTAAGTTTCCTGCGCGAACGCGTGGAAACACTCGTAAAAATTACCCAATGCAAAAAAAACCGTTAACCACCTCAAATTGGGCGGACCAACTGTAATCGGGTCGCCCTAACGAACGCAAGCTTTGTTACAGTGCATTACGGACGGAAAGTTAAGATTTCTGACTGTCACGGATAGTCTTGACAACGCTATCATACTTGAAAATCAAAATTCATTCTCGTTTTCTAGTATGATCCAGCAAACTTCTTGCAATCCGACTTCCATTGACTAGAAAACGAAACTTAATGCTGTAACGTCACCCCAAGGCAAAGGAGTCTCCGAAAGTGACCGAAGATCGCCGGGAAGAATCATTAACGCTTTTGAACAACACGCACGAGTTTCCCTGCCCATTCCTGCTAAAAATAATTGGCATCAGCGAGAACTCTTTTGAGGCACGGGTCGTCGCTACCGTGCGAGAAGCGCTGGGGATGGCAGTGGACCCGGAATTCAACATGCGAGCAACGCCAAATGGCGAGCACGTCTCGGTCACGCTTGAACCGGTTATCGACTCCGCAGAAACTGTCCTGGACGTTTATGATCGACTCCGAAATGTCGAAGGTGTGGTCATGGTGATGTAGCAACGCCCGAGAAATGGAAACCAATCCGATCATCTCTGGCGTACAACTTTGGCCCCACGAAAGTCCAACAGGGAAGTGACAGCTTCGGCTCGCTGACGCAGCCTTTGATAAACCGAGGAAATTTCCTTTGCTTCAGCAAGCTCGGCTGCCTTGGCAACAGAAGCAAAAACGGTCACCAAAGGACTGCCTGCAGCCACCTTCAAATTCCGACGCGGCAAATCAGCAACCACTTGTTGATCTTGGTTCATCTGATCAATCGCCTCAAGAAAAGCAGCCGTGATCGTCACATCGCCAGGGGCATAAACGATCGCTTTTCCGTGACCCACGTCCGCAGGGACAGACGAAATTGACCTGGTATCAATCGACTGACCGCGACAGGCCTGAAGATGGAGCGGGATCGCAATGCGCCCCAACGATCGTTCCAAGATTTCGACGGAAGCCGTATATCTCGGATTGATTTCGATCAGCGTAAGAGACGAATCTTGCAGGATTGCGTCGACACCGAATAGCCCCATCAGGCCAAATTCGCGGGTAAGACAGGAGCCCAGATCATGCCATTTCTGCCGCTGCCTACTGGTGAGCTCCAAAGGACCGATCGAGCCACAGTACTGGAATTGGCTTGCCCCGAATCCAGAGTCACCCACCAGTTGCCTTGTGACACCTAAGAGTTTGGTTCCCGTTTTCTGAGCCACAAACACAGCAGAACAAGAGCAGCCTTCTTCGTAGCGTTGACGGTAACAACCCTCCGGCAAACGATCGCCTTTCAAACTCCACGTGATACCAAGCCCGGCCGCAGATCGGAGCGGCTTGACCAGCCAGCGACCAGTTGCTGGCTGGGCCCCTGCTCCGAAGATCGTCTTTGGAAATTGACAATCCAGTTGCTGAGCAACCGCACTTAGTCGACGAGGATCTCGAACCTGCTTGAGCACATCGGACGAATTTCCCAACAAGGGAACGCGGACCGAAGTCGCTTCGACCAGTGATGGATGATTTTCCAACGCTCCCGTGTACATCCAATAGTCGGGGGACACTCGCTCGATCCACTGATTGAGACCTCGGTAGTTAGGCTCAAGCCGGATCGCTTCACAAATTGAAAGCAAGTCACGATCAGAAAACAGGTCAGCAGCCACCAATTGGAATTGCGTCGCCTGCGCCGATTCGGCAGCGGATCTTGCCGAAGCTCCAACAATCAACAGCTTATGCGATGCTGCAACCTCTTCCTGGGTCAAGTCAGATGTCATGCAATCATGATACTGCCCTCAGCCAAAAATCAAACGCCCCTGCCGTCACACCGCCTGCCTTTCAAGCTCTCACTGATCATTGCTTCGATCGAGAGGAAGTCGCAAAATGCGACATTGTCGATCTCGCGTTTATCAGGAAATGCGGTCGAATCGTCTCGCCCACCCAACTCCCTTCCCCCAAGGCCCAGCAAAGATGCTCTCCAAACTCAAAACCTACGCATTGGTTGGTATCGAAGCTGTTCCCGTGGAGGTCGAAGTCGACGTGACATCGACATCAATGCCGAGCACCATCCTGGTCGGCTTGCCCGATCAAGCCGTCAAAGAAAGTACTCATCGTGTTGCACGCGCGATCGTCAACTCAGGTTTCGTTCGGCCTCGAGATCGCATCGTCATCAACCTGGCCCCAGGTGAACTTCCCAAGCAAGCCGCTTCATTCGACTTACCCATCACCTTGGGAATTCTGGCCGCAAGTGGACAACTCGCCCCGGACAAATTCGGCCATTATGCAGTCGTGGGCGAACTTTCTCTGGAAGGCTTAACTCGACCGACGATTGGCGCCCTCTCGATGGCAATTCGTGCAGCAAAAGATCGAAATCGGGGCATCGTTGTGCCAACCGCCAGCGCCGCCGAAGCGGCCGTCGTTGAATCTTTGGATGTCATTCCTGTGCAAAACTTGGCTCAAGCCGTGGGCTTTTTCGGCGGTCAGATCGACCTGCCCCCCGCCCCCTCACGAGTGAGTGACTTGTTCCAACAACACTCCCATTATGAAAACGATTTCGCGGACGTGCGAGGACAGGAGCTGGCCAAGCGGGCACTCACCGTCGCAGCAGCCGGATGCCACAACCTGTTAATGGTTGGACCTCCCGGCACGGGGAAATCAATGTTGGCATCTCGTGTCGCCACCATCCTGCCCGAATTGACGGCGAGTGAGTCGATCGAAACCAGTCGAATCTACAGCGTGATGGGCAAGATGCAGGCAGGGGTTGCCTTGATGGTGAGAAGACCGTTTCGCGCACCTCATCACACGATCAGCGAAGCTGGACTCGTTGGCGGCGGTAGCCCTCCATCCCCGGGAGAAATCAGCCTTTCGCAAAATGGTCTCCTCTTTCTCGACGAATTGCCGGAGTTCAACCGCCGTACACTTGAAGTCTTGAGGCAACCGCTGGAGGACGGACAGGTCACCATCTCACGCGCTTTGCGTTCCACAACCTTCCCCGCCAACTTCATCCTCATCGCGGCGATGAATCCCTGCCCCTGCGGATATCGCCATGACCCTCGGCGCCGCTGTCAGTGCTCCACACCTCAAGTAGAACGTTATTTGGCCAAAATCAGTGGCCCTCTGCTTGATCGAATTGATATTCACCTTGAGGTACCAGCCGTGTCTTACCAAGAACTGGCCGCAAAAGCCGCTGGAACCAACTCAGCAACAATGCGGGAGCAAGTCGTGTTCGCCAGAGCGGCACAGCGGCAACGGTTCGACCAAAGCCTCACACGACAAAACGGACGCATGAACAGTCGAGAGATTCGAGAACATTGCGTCCTCGATGCAGCCAGTAGCCAACTTGTTCGGTCCAGCCTCAACGATCTGGGCCTTTCGGCTCGCGCCCACGACAAAATACTTCGAGTGGCCCGAACAATCGCTGACATCAACGGCTCATTACAACTCCAAGCCGATCATCTAGCGGAAGCGATTCACTACCGTTTGCTCGATCGTGAAACCCATTCAGAACTCAACAATCGTTGATCGCGTCCCTTGAAACCGTCCCTTGAAACCGTCGTCCGGGCCACCCGCCACACGAACAGTTTTCGAAGAGCCAAAGGACGCCGCCTCATTAAGCAGCGCGCAAAACAAGCGGCCCATTAATGGGTCGCTTGTTTCTCTCTTATCGAAGAACTCGCCGAAGCAAGTTTCATACACTAGGGCACAAACGCACTGGCTGGATGGCGAGGCATTAAAACTGCTCCTCGCGCCGGACCAACCGCACTACCTGCCATCAAAGCCGAAACTGCGGACGACGCTTCAACCGGTTGAGCGTCAACAACAGCGGGCATTGTGGATTCAGCGGTGGTCTCAGAAACCATCAGGTTTGAAAGCGGAATAGCAATCGCTGCAAGAACAGCAACCACACACACCACTTGCACCAGGGATCGAATCACTGGTTTCTTCATCAAAGTCTTCTCCAAGTTGTAGGTCCTGGGTCGCGATTTCAGGCTGACACTTACCTAGTCACTTTAACCGTTCGGCCCAGTTTAACCCCTTAATACCCCCGAATCAAGGTATCGGCTGATTTTTATCTAAAATTTCAAGAACACGGTCGTCGGACGGCGTTCAAACAGATTAACCCAATCAACGCGAGGAAGGCCGAAGAAGGCTCAGGGATTTCAATGATAAACGATCCGGAGGACTCAATTCGCCCCCCTACTTCGCTGCCGGGCAACGAGTAGGTGCCTGTTACTTCTACCAAACACCCATTCGGATCTGCACATCCATCGTAAATATCGGCCAGTGTTATGTTTATGTCATCTTGGTCGGTCATGGCCGTCGGTTCCGATGAGTAGAATCCATCTCCAATGCCAACATAGATAAATTCATTCACCAAGTCGGTTCCCGGCTGTCCGCCGCTGAGGATCCCATCATCCCCGCCACCTCGCATCCCATCAGGCCCCCAATCGATACCGACTCGCGTGGCGGAGTAGGTCGCACCCGCCAGACTCCCCGATTGGTTGAAATAGCCCCCTACATCATCGCTCTCAAGCTGCCAATTAATGTCATTTAGAGCGAATTGCCGATCGGCCGAACCAACAAGATGCAGCCCAAAATGAAAGCGATTGCCGAACTCGCCGAGGAAAGGAACGGTAAATTCCGGGTTAGGATTCGCGGTCGCACGCCATGAATGGAACGGCGTGTAGATGATTTCCTCCGGCCTAATGCGGCGGTCGATCACCTCATAGGCGGACGCACTTGTCTCCCGATTCCCGATGTTCGTCTTCGACTGAACACCAGCAATTGCGTTTAACACGTAATTGCTCCATTTCGGTGATTCGGGACCTTTCGGTGCAAAAGCGGGAGTCACATCAAAAGTCATTAAGGCCGAATCGGCCTGGGATGCCAAACCAAACCCCATCGCGCAAGCGCAGAGCGAAAGTCCTACTTTTCCCCAACGAGTCATTAGCGGTTCTCCTCAGGTGCAATCAACAAGGTTCATTTCTAGCAGAGGGAATTCCGTCCCGAATTCCAAACAATCGACGTTCAAATCTTGAGTGTTAAGTTTCAGACTAACCGGGGTCGCAGGCATTGCAAGCATTGACCGCCGAATTCTGCCCAATTTGCTTCAATAACTTAACCGAAACGCTCCCCCCAGGCACCCAAACGCCACAAGTCATTGCTAAAAAGCGACTTACGTTGCAAAAATCGCTCAAATCGGTTCGCTTTTGCGAGCGAAAGCAGCCCGCCTCGACAGCTAAGAAACCGGCGCAATTCGACTAGACCTGCCCGATACGGTTTTGCTACCCTCCGCCCCGCTTCTCTTCCCAGACCAAACACTTTTCGTTTCACCAATCCATCAGACAATTAATTTTCACGAAGGTCGGCGAGGCAGATCCGTCAGATCGGTTATCGCCAAGTCGGACGTCAATGATCAACCAATGCCAAAATCAAAGTGAGCGGTTCAGCAAAGCTGTTTCCGGGCAGGATTTCCTGAATGCGTTCCGAGGCCGGTACGTGTGGATCTTGCTAGGTAGCGTCCTGATTACCTCCCAACTAGGCTGCTCGTCATATCACTTGGCTAAACGCACGATGTATTGCGAATTGAACGAGTACCCCCAAGTTACCGATGGCAAACTCGCCTGCCGAAAATATCGCGGTTGGGCCAAGCAGGAATGGCAGCGAGTTCGGATGGAATCGGGAGATACGTTCAGCGACGATTATGCAAGTGGATTTCTCCAAGGCTTTGTCGACCAGGTTTATGCCGGCGGCAAACCCGTCGCTCCCCCGGTACCACCGCGAAAGTACTGGCGTGTTGGTTATCGAAATGCAAACGGTCGACGCGCGGTGGAAGACTGGTACCACGGATTTGAACTGGGTGCGCAAATCGCTCATGACTCAGGATATCGGGCGCAAGCAATTGTCCCATCGTCAATCGCTCCCGGCAGTGGTGAGGGACTTCGACTGAGGGAAGGTTACGACAACGAACCGGTGCTAGTCCCCGAAAACATTTTGGACCCCGTTCCGAATCCGGACGAAGCTCCTGAAGATCCCGATGTTGAAGAGCCGGTATTCGAAGAATTGCAACCGCCCAGTGAATCGCTCGACACAGCAGATGCTGACGGCGCCGATCAGACAGGGGCGTTGTCACCAATTTCGGCAGTATTACCAGTCTCCTTTGAAACGACGGAACCCGTTCAGTTCGAAGAGACGTGGGGTGAAAGCCCTCCGCCGCCCCCCTGGCAGGCATCATCGAACGACTCGGATAGCCTACCGCAAGCCGACGCCAACCCGCCAACATCGCAACAGGGAGAGTTCGATCCGTTCGAGGGCTCCATCATCACCGGCCCAAAAATCACCGGCCCAAAAAGGAATCAGTCACCGACAGAAACGGATCAAGATCAGCAAGCAACAACCACCGATCCGAAGGCATCCGACACATTCTCTGGCCCAATTTTAGAGCTAAATGAACCTCAGAACGGAAAACCGACTCGCCCCAAAACGTCGTCCGGTTTCTCGGAACCCAACAAACTCGACGCAGCCGAGACGAGCTTGCCCGCGGGAGCAGAACCCGAAAGCACTTCCCCTGAGATTTCGACCACCGGACAAGATGGCTGGCAAAGTAAGACCGAACCAACACCTTGGCAAAGTCGTGACAAAAAAGATGGAAAATAAGACACCAAGACTTCCCTTTTCGACTCGAGCATTCGCTGCGGACATTTCTCTCATGTCAGACCAACAACATCGCCAAATCCGATTCGGACTGCTTTCAGCCTTGATCGCATTTAGCCTCGCCGGTTGTTCGGCGATCACGAATCCGGTGGCCAATGGTGTTCCTGCGCGTTTGTTACCCGACGATTTACTGGCCGAATCCAAAGAGGGCTTGGTGCCCATTCCACTGGACTGGCTACGTGTCGAACCCCCCAAGGAATATCTCTTAGGCGTGGGCGACATCGTCGGTGTTTACATCGAAGGTGCACTCGGAGACCGCGATTCGCTGCCACCGATCAATTTTCCTCAAGTGGCGAACCTTCCACCCTCGATTGGTTTCCCGATCCCGATTGGCGAAAATGGGACGATCCCGTTGCCCTTCGTCAACCGAGTCAAACTGATCGGATTGACACTGGAAGAGGCCCAAACGGCGATTCGTGACGCCTACACCAGTAACGACAAGCAAATCCTCAAGCCCGATGAAGCGCGTGTCCTGCTGACTCTGGTTCGACCTCGACAAGCTCGAATTCTCATTATTCGCGAAGACGCACCCTCAGCACGACCTTCCTTGAACGACCCCACTTACCGACTCTTCGGGTCAGCTCCCAGCCTGGACGCCGCCCGACGGCAGGGAACCGGTTACGTGCTGGAACTCCCGGAGACCGAGGCGGATGTATTGAGTGCACTCGCCAAATCAGGAGGTCTCCCGGGTCCCACGGCGCTGAATGAAGTCATCATTTACCGAGGTTACGATGACGTCGCTGGGTTTGACGCGCCGATCGAATGGGGTGAAAACGAACTTAAGAACAAGGAATCCGATGCTCGGAAAACAATTCGAATTCCCACGCGAGTCCCTCCCGATTTACCGCGTCCGTTCACGCAAGCTGATGTTCACTTGAAGTCTGGCGACATCGTCTTCGTACCCTCCCGTGATACCGATGTCTATTACACGGGTGGCTTAATGCCACCACGAGAGGTGCCATTGCCCCGCGATAACGACATTCGCGTGATAGAAGCGATTCTCCGTGTGGGCGGACCCGTCAACAACGGCGGCCTTTTGATCGGAAACTTCAGCGGCTCCGGTGCTCTGCGGACCGGGCTGGGCAATCCAAGCCCAAGCTTGTTAACGGTACTCAGAAAGACACCCGGTGGAGGCCAAGTTCCGATTCGCGTCAATTTGAACCGAGCGATGCGAGATCCGAGAGAGAATATTCTGATCATGCCGGGCGATATGTTGCTGCTCCAAGAAACCCCCGCCGAGGCAGTCGCACGGTACACGTCAGAAATCTTCAGCCTGGGCTTCGTCGGCGAGATGTTCAATCGAGGATCCGGGAGCGGTACGGCAACACTTGTCCTTCCGAAGTAATCGCCAATAAGCAGTCGGCCTATCGTTTACTCGGCTGGAAAGGGGCCCGTCCGGCCCGAAATCGCAACACACTCAGGAGCCCCAATGCGATCAGGGCAAGGCTGTTGGGTTCTGGCACAGCAGCCATCGCGGAACGAGGTCCCTGCTCATACGCTCCCGTTTGGAGTGCGGCAACCAAATCACTCGTCCCAAAATCCAGATCACCGTCCCAGTCGCCTTCCGCCCACCCCGAGTTGTGCGGTATGTCGTCTTCGTATTCGGCTGCGGACAACGCCAAAATCAGATCTCCGGTCCCAAACTGTCCATCAAGATTTCCGTCGCCAAGATAGGTGTAGGCAAGCTGTTCGACCCAAATCGTGCGATCTTGATGATCGACGAAACTGTCTGCATTTAAATCGAACTCGGCTAGATGACTTGCCGTGTTTACCGCTTGAGTCAACAGATCGATGTCGGTCGCATCGAGTTCCCCATCATGGTTGAAATCCCCTTCAAGTCCCGCAACGGTAAACAAGTAAGCAGCGCCCGCATTCAGCGTAGTGTCGTCGTCCTGGGGGGCTCCAATAAAAACGCTATTCTCCGAGAGCGAAACGGAGACACCAAAAGCATCTCGGAACTCGATATCGGTAGGCACGAACTTTTGAGTCTGCTGTCCCGTTTCCGCATCAAAAAGATAGGCGGCGCCCAGCACACTGTTTAAGCCACTGGCTCCGACCAAAGCTGCCCCCGCCTGAATGTCGACGGATGCCCCAAAATCGTCCCCCACCTGGGACTCTTCTGGCTCCAACTTGGCAAGCTGCTGTCCCGTCGATACATCAAACAGATAAGCAGCCCCGAATCCAGAGCCGCCGTTCGGTGCGCCGATCACAGCCACATTTCCATCAATGGCGACATCAAATCCGAATTCGTCACCACCAAATCCATCAATCGGTTGCAATTTATGAAGCTGCTGGCCCGTGGCTACATCAAAGACGTAGGCAAAGCCCGGAACGAATCCGAGAGTCTCAAAATTCCCTGGAGCACCCACCACCGCAAATTGCTCACTCACAGCAACATCGGCACCAAATTCCGCCCCATTGAGTGGATCCGCAGCGGTCAGCTTCTGTAACTGCAGCCCCGAATCCAAATCAAACAGATAGGCCGCGCCTTGTCCCTGCCCGAGATTCGGAGCGCCAATAATGGCCAACTCATCAATTGCATTAATACCAAACCCAAATTCATCACCGGCAAAACTGTCATCCGACGTGAGCCTCATTAACTCCGTCCCCGTGTTCACATCGAACAGATAAGCTGCCCCTGGAATCTTCGTGCTGGCAAAAGGATTTCCCGGATCTCCGACAAGCACTGAATTGCCCGTCACTTTGGCATTAAAACCAAATAGATCGTCCACTCCCGATACGGAAGGGGTCAACGTATGAGTTGGTTGTCCCGTATTGACGTCGAACAAATAGCCTTTGCCTGGCTTGGAGGCTTGTGCCGGTGCGCCGGTGAAAGCCACACCACCGTCGATCGATGCTGAAAAACCCAGCAGACCATTACGTTCGGCGTCAACCTTTGTGAACTTTTGCTCGCTTGCGAAACTGGTCGCAGAACCAACCAACAAACAAACTACCAACAAACCGAAACAACAACGGTTGATCATCATCACTTTCCATCCACTTGAATTATCCGCAAAATGCCGCCAAAATCAGCTCCCAGGCCAACTCAAGACGTTGCATCCTACCACCCTGGGCGTGACGGCTGGGCGCGGAGATGCCTTCAAAACGGACTTTCATCGTACGAGTTTCTACGACTTTGTAAAACGAAATTGTTCGCGTGTTACGAAATAGATACACTTGCGAAAGAGGGAGCGACGCGAGACTCCCTTTATCCTAATTCAGACGCATTTTTTTGCCACTCATTAGTTCCAGGCAGATAACTTCTGAAGGCCTGCTCTCACAGGCAAAAGCGGAAGAAATCAGCGTTGAACAAGGGCCGCAAGCCATTCTTTCGTGACCAATTCGGTCAGCCGAAAGCCATGGCGAGAAGGTATCAAACACAAGGGAATTGGCTCGATAAAATAGGCCTGTTGATCAGCGGGGACGGGAATCACATCCAAATCATTTGCTCGAGCAATCCGCATGGCACGTGGCATGTGGAAGGCGGAGGTCAATAAGCCAACGCGCGGCATTGGCTCCTGCGTCAACAACGTGCGGAGATTCTTCATTTCTTCAAACGTGTTACGCCCATCTAATTGCAACATCGCGTCACTCGGAATCCCCAATTCCTGCCAAATCAGCGCTGCCGATCCGGCAACGGTCGTCACCTGGCCCGCTTCCCATTCATAGGCCCGCCCCGAGGACGCTAATCGTCCAACCTTCCCCGCATAATAGAGCCGCGCTGCAAGAATCACCCGATCGCCGGCTAGACTTAGCCAGACATCGCCGTCCGCATTCGATCGGGTCCCGCCCCCCAGAACGACCAGCAAATCAAATGGCTCGACCCCTTTCATATCGACGCGATCAAACTGCCCCTCTAAACGCTGGGCCATGAATACTCCGGTGTACGAAGCTCCAGTCGTCCAGTAGAACAAAAACAGTCCAAGCATTGGCACGCTCACCCGTTTGGGCTGCGTCAAGCATGAAAAGTAGGTCAAAACCAACATCCCAAGCCAAACAAGCCCGCAGGGCAGACAAAGTTGAGTCGCAATTTTTTCAACAAAATGACGACCGTGCAGCCACCAGCAAACGCCAAGCACAACGACTGCAACCGTCGCCAGCACACCGAGGTGGAAACCAATTCGAAGACGCTTTTGATCACCCATTTCGTTTTTTCGTCCGTGCCTGTTGCCTACCGAGACAAACCACCGCTCTGACTAGCACCATCACATCGATCGCCCTTAAAAGACGCCAGCCCCTGGCGAGCTCTGGAACATGAATACCCTCGCTCTCGAAACCTCCGTACAGCCCGGCAGTATCGCACTCCTGCGCGAGAATGTCACGATCTACCAAACTACTTTTCCGCTTAATCAAAAAACCACTCAGAGCTTCGCTGTTCAAATTCAGTCTGCTTTAGCCGAAGCCAGCCTAACGGCAGAGCAAATCGACTTGTTCACTGTCTGCCAGGGCCCCGGTTCCTTTACCGGGTTACGAATTGGTGTCACCGCCGCCAAAACTTTCGCCTACGCGGCGAATTGCCAAGTATTGGGGATTGATTCCTTGGAAGTCATCGCACACCAGGCTCCCGTCACGGGCGAACTTAAAGTTGTGATGGACGCACAGCGAAAACAACTATTCCAAGCAACTTTTCGCTGCAGCGAAAACCATCTGTCGCGCCTCAGCGAAACCACCATTGAGGATGCCGATGTGTGGCTCGCCAACTTGACCGAAACGGATCAAGTTACAGGTCCAGGTCTGAACACGCTCCAATCTCGGCTACCCGCCACAACCCGAGTGATTGATTCAGCCTGCTGGGCCCCTACCGCTCTCGCCTTGGCGAAAATCGCAAACCAACAATTCGCGGCAGGAAAACGGCAAGACTTCTGGAAATTGGTACCGCTTTATTACCGCAAGAGTGCAGCCGAGGAAAAGGTCGAGAAACCGGAGTGATCACGACCAAGCACTATTTCCAGCCGGCCCTTATGTCTGGAAACCGGTCATCGTTTCCTGAGCCGCATCGATTGTACGCTGGATGTCCTCATGGGAATGCGCTGCTGAGACAAATAGAGCTTCAAACTGACTGCAAGGCATATAGACGCCTCGATCCGCCAATCCCCAAAAGTACTTGCCAAACCGAGCCGTGTCGGATTGACTCGACACATCCCAATCAGTGACCGGTTCCGGATTAAAGAACAAGGTCATCATACTGCCAACACGAGTCAGAGAATGCGGAAGATCCGCAGCCTCAGCAGCGGCAGTCAAGCCTTGAGCCAGTCGTGCTGAGATTTCCTCGAGATACTCGTAGGGCGGTCGTGCACGCAACTCGCTGAGCGTCGCAATTCCAGCCGCCGTAGCGATCGGGTTTCCGCTCAGAGTCCCCGCTTGAAACACCTTGCCGGCAGGCAAGACGTGATTCATGACATCTGCCCGGCCGCCGTAAGCGCCCAGAGGCAATCCACCACCCACAATTTTCCCAAGCGTTGTCAGATCGGGTTCGATCTTCTGCAGCGACTGGGCCCCGCCATAGGCAACACGAAAGCCCGTCATCACTTCATCGTAGATCAGCAAAGCGCCGTGTTCGTGGGTAAGATCTCGTAATTGCTTCAAGAAATCAGGGGTTGGGATCACGCACCCCATATTCCCCACCACCGGTTCGAGAATCACTGCGGCGATTTGATCTTTGTGCTGCTGAAAAAGTCCGGCAAGCGCTTCCTGATCGTTATAACGCAAGACCAGGGTATCCTGAGTCGTACCCGCGGTTACTCCGGGTGAGTTGGGCACCGAAAGGGTCGCCGCAGCGCTACCCGCAGCCACCAACAAACTGTCCACATGACCATGGTAGTTCCCGGCAAATTTGACAATCAGATCTCTTCCGGTGAACCCCCTTGCCACGCGGATTGCGCTCATGGTTGCCTCGGTACCCGAGTTCACCAGTCTGACCTTTTGAATGGACGACACCGCATCAACAATCAGTTGCGCGAGTACGTTTTCAGCTTCTGTGGGCGCACCAAAACTTGTCCCACGCCCCACACTATCCTGCACGGCGGCAATCACGGTGGGATGAGCATGCCCCAGAATCATCGGTCCCCAAGAGCCGATGTAGTCGATGTATTTGTTCGCATCCACGTCATACAGGTACGCACCTTCCCCACGCTCGATGACAATCGGCTCGCCGCCCACCGCGCCAAAAGCGCGAGCCGGACTGTTCACTCCGCCAGGCATGAGTTTTTGGGCAGCAGCAAAAATCTGGTGACTTCGTTCGTGGTTCATCGTGTCTTGACACTTCTGCGAGAGTTAAAAAAAGCAGGCACCCCTAGGAATTGTTGTCGACCAAGCGGATCTGACAACTCACTCCGATAGCCATTTGGCCACGTCTTTTGCCCAATAAGTCAAAATAATCGAGGCGCCCGCTCGGTGAATCGCCAACAACGATTCGATCGCGGTTGTCCGTTCATCCAGCCAGCCGTTCTGGGCAGCCGCCTTAATCATGCTGTATTCACCAGACACGTTGTAAGCCGCGAGCGGCACGCCAGGAAATGCGTCTCGAACCTGGCGGATGATATCCAAGTAGGCCATCGCCGGTTTGACCATGACCATGTCGGCTCCTTCATTCAAGTCAAGCTGCACTTCACGTAAGGCTTGACCAGAATCTGCCGCCGGATCCATCTGATAAGTTTTACGATTCCCAAACTGGGGCGCACTGTCAGCAGCATCCCGAAAAGGTCCATAGAAAGCACTGCAATACTTGGCCGCGTAACTAAGAATCGGAAGCTCAGAAAATCGGCCACCGTCCAACGCAGCACGAATCGCCTGCACCATGCCATCCATCATCCCGCTGGGTGCAACCAAATCAACTCCGGCGCGCGCGTGAGTCAATGCTTGCTCACCAAGATTCTTCAAAGTCAAATCGTTGTCCACATCAAATCGCTCCCCATCTTTTCGAATCACCCCGCAATGACCATGGTCGGTGTACTCGCAAAAACAGACGTCCGAAATGACGAGCAGATCCGGTGCCACTCTTTTGCACTCACGAATCGCTGCCTGAATGATGCCATCGTCGGAACAGGCATCGGAACCTTGCGGATCCTTGTCCGCGGGTATACCAAACAGGATCACACCCCCTATCCCAAGCTGCTGAACCTCATCCAGTTCCTTGGCCAGGTGATCGATGGTAATTTGGGCATGGCCGGGCATCGAGACGATTGGCTGCACCACCGACTCACCAGCTCGCACAAACAGGGGCAAGATAAACCGACCTGGATCGAGACGAGTCTGTTGCACCAAAGCGCGCAACTGGTCGTTGTACCGCAGGCGACGTAGACGAGAAACGGGAAAGTTGCTTGAGTTGAACATGCCGTCGTTATAACGGACGGACCGCCATTTCAAAAGCGGCAGTCTGAACAACGTAGGTCGCCCAACTCAATCGCCAACCCAAGCAACAGAATCCGGTCACGAATTCAATCACTTCCGATCATCAAAAAACCGGCTCCAACACAGTCCCCACCGGTCCGATCGCTAACGCGAATCCGACCAACTCAGCTCATGGCGTACGAATTAAGGGAATCATTTGCAGCCTCGGGCAACAAACATCATACTCCACCTCACCGAATTCATTTCAACAGATCACGGATAATGGAACGTCCCTCGATCAAGAAACTGAAGTCATGGAGATGGTAAAACGCCCGCTAAGCATGTGTGAGTTTTGGACTCTTTGCTTTTGCTTTTTAATCACCAGCCGAATGGTTGTGGCGGCAGAACGGGTGCAGCTCTCGACGGAAAGCTGCGATAAATTCGCGCCGATCAGCAAAGAAGTCGATTGCATTTACGGGAATGTGTGTATTGCGAAACGATCTGATCGTTGCTGTCATCGCAGAGCCACTCGCCGAGCGAAACGCCAACATGACAGTCCGTCAGGTCGGAGGGGCCGTGATCGACTTGACTGTGCGAAACGCCTCCAACGAGCAACGAAGTGCCTTCTATTCGGGTGGAAGAAGACGAACTTTTGAGATCGCCGAAAACGAGCAAAAGGCGGCCCATCGACGCAACGCCTGAGGCGCGGTGAACGAATCGCGAGTTGACCTAATCAAACAGGTTCACCAATTCAACCATTTAAAAGCTGAAGGTAGAAAACTCGCTGTACTTTTTACGCCTGCCGAAGGGACCGAACTTTTGTCAAATTCCTACAGACATCTACCTCGCAACTGCAATCAAGCATTACAAATCGGACAGTACGCCATCGATTTCTGTCGAAACAACGGCGGCAACCCGGCGTCAAGCGTCTTTGAACGCACCGAACTGTTCCATCTTGACAGTGTTGCCTGCGGACTCTCGGCCTTGTCGTGGGGCGCCAATGCGCCCACCGTTCTACGAACAGAAGCGCTTCAGTATCCCCGTACCGATGATTGGGGAGTCCCTTGCTTTGGATCGAAACAGCGGTTGCAACCCGAAAAGGCAATTGTGGCAAACTGCGCAGCCGTTCGTGAATGGGATTCCAACGGTACGAATTTTGGTTTCAACCCGGCACGAAATGCAACGCGAGGCGAATTCGGGCATAACGATTTTTACCCCGTTGCCGTCGCTGGAGCCCAGATCGGCCAATGGGACGGCGTCCAAACCGTTCGAGCCATGATTTGCCATGATGAAATTCGAGGACGGCTGGCGGAAGTATTCGGCTTAAAGGATTACAAGATCGATCATGTCGTGCATGGCGGAATCGCTTCGGCCGCTGTCTTCGGCGCCCTGGTCGGAGCAACGGCAGCCCAGATCGAATCAGCCATCGGCATGCTGGTAGCTCACTACGTTCCTTTTCGCGCCATTCGAGCCGGGCACCAACTGTCGGATTCCAAAGGCGCGTCAGCCGCTTTGACCAGCGAAATGGCAGTGTTGAGCGTAAGCAGATCAATGAACGGCTTTGTGGGACCGGCAGATATCTTCCGCAATCCTCAGGCGTTGTTCTGTCTTTTCGAACCACCGTCCACCCCAACTGAAAGCCCTTTTGAGCTTTGCTTGGCAATGGACGGAGACGACTTCGCTATCATGGGGATGCACTTCAAGATCGGTCTCTACGAGCACCAATCGGCAGGAGCCATTCAAGGGCTCATCGACTTGCTACAACGATCTCCTAATCTGCATCAAGACCTCGAAAAAATCAAACAAATCCGGATCCGCATCTACGAACCCGCCTTCAGCATCATCGGCGATCCCGCAAAAAGAGATCCTCGCACCCGGCAATCCGCCGATCATTCCATGATCTACATCATCGCAACGGTGTTGCGGAAAGCACACCAATTGGCAACGGCTAATTGGCTGGATCTGATGTTGATGCCAGACGACTACAGCGATGCGGCCCTCCATGATCCACTCACTCGCCGTATCATGGACCGCATCAATTTCGAACACGGGGGTGATTCGTTCGACCAAGCCTATCCGGATGGAATTCCAACATCGATTGAAATCACGACTCACGATGGACAACAAAGCTCGTCAGGCATGGTGATGTATCCCGAGGGACACGCGAGACGAGGCAGCGATCAGCTACGGTCACTTCTCGAACGCAAGTTCAACAATTTGGCGGGCAAGGCAGTGCTGAACTACGATGAATTTAGAGCTCGTTTTGACTCGCTCTCTCAACAGTCAGCCGATGCCATCCAGCAGCTCTACGATTTCGATATCGCACCTGCCAACGAACCGAATAGAAGCTAACTGAGCTGAAAATATTTCGTTCGATGCGCAACAGAAAAGCGGAACGTCAAAACACGCTCCGCTCTTGATTACACCGAGTTGAATCAATTTCCTCAGCGAATGGTGGCTGTCGCCATCACCGTTCCGGCGAATCCAGCTCCAAGATCGGTCTCAATCTGGATTTGCTCCGAAATCTTACCCGGCTCGTCCGTTGCCGTGAATCGAACAGGAATCAAATGCAGCTGTTTGGCTTCTTCCGACGGGACAAATTCAAAACAGTCGTCCTCGCAATCAACCTTCGTGATTCGAAACGGCTTCTTGCTGCGGACAACGATATTCTTGGTCACCGTCTGCCCTGGTCCCAACACGCCCAAGGAAAGGGCCGCGGGACTGACCGTCAAGGGAGACGCAACCATCCCTTCCACACGCAGCGGAATTTGTTGCGATTGCCGATCATTCGTCACTAGAATCATTTCGTCGTTAAAATAACCAACCGGTGTATCGGGCTTCAGTCGAACCTTCAATTCGTATCCAACCCGACCATTAACTCGCTGTGTCTCGACAGGTTCGACGACCAAATTGGTATTTGAACTGCGGATATCAACAATTTCCCAGTCGCTTCGGCCCGCGTAGTTCACGTTAACTTGACGCTCAGCCTTCTCACCAAAACCAACGGAATCAAAGTTCACTGTGCCTGGATCAAACACGACATCGCCACGGATGTGCCCCTTGATCGCCAGTTGAACTTCCGCAAAGTAAGGCTTATCGATCGTGACGGTCACGGTTGCCGTGCGACGTCCCAAGAAGGAGTGCGTGTTGAATTTGACGTGAACTTCACCCTTTTCCCATGTATCAAGGGATCGCTTCTCAATCGTGGGAGTGATACAACCACAGCTGGCTCGAATACCTGCAATGTGGATTGTTTCTTTGTAGATATTTTTGAATTCAAAGACATAATCCGATTTCGCCGCTCGAGCGACGGTGCCAAAATCATGGTCGGCCGTCTTGAACATTTTCCGCGCCCACTCCTGGGCACAGATCGGACTACAAAGGCAGACAAGAATCGGAACGACAATCAAGTTGCGTGGCACGAAATCCCCCCTTTCAAACTCGGACGCGAAATGCTTCACGCTGAGTACTAAAACGTGCACGATGTGACAGATACGATGCGGATTGGCCGTCTCGTGTAACACACGAATCTTAGACCACAGATCAAGGGCAAACCGATTTCCAACCAATGTCCAACATGCACGGTACTACGGATTATTCGGCTCAATTCCATCGCGGAAACAGAGCCTTTCTTTGAGACGCAACCTCTCAGGAAAATCCTGCCCGAGTGATCGTTAAACTTTCACCATTGTTACGTTGGCGGAAAAAAAAATCGATTGGCTAGACCATTTTTTCTCATGAAGCGAGATGCCATGTCCGAGACCCAACCTCGAATTTTTTTGCTATTTTTTTTTGGTGCGTTGACGACAGTGACCATCGCTTCGTCCATTGCCTGCGGTCAGGGCTCCGAACGGGGCTCCGCCGAACAGGGGGCAGCCTCGGCTGAAAAGCCACCAATTGGGGCGAAACAGCCGGCATTACCGGCTGCCCCAGCGATCGCGAACCCTTTCCAACGCCAAATTGCCATTCCAGACCTCCCCTCTGATTTGACCTGGTTCAACACGACAGAAGCTCGGCAACTGCAGGATTTCAAAGGCAAATTTGTGCTCATCGATTTTTGGACCTATTGCTGCATCAACTGCATTCACATCCTGCCGGAATTAAAAAAACTCGAACAAGCATTCAGTAGACAGCTGGTCGTTGTGGGAGTCCATTCGGCCAAATTCGATACCGAGCGAGCAGATGACAATCTGCGTGAAGCGATCCTACGGTACGAAATTGAACACCCAGTCGTAAATGACCCGCAACTGGAAGTCTGGCGGACGTTTGGAGCCAACAGCTGGCCAACCATCCTGCTAATCGACCCCAACGGCAAGGCGGTCTTTATGCGAAGCGGGGAATTTCAATTCGAACAAATGCAGGCCGTTCTCAATGCGGCAATCCCCTACTACCGCCAACAGGGCTCTTTGGATGAAACCCCTTTGCGATTTGATCAGCTGTCGAAAAAGCAGCCGAAGCGAACGTTGAGCTTTCCTGGCAAAGTGTTGGCCAATGAAAAGACCCAACAACTGTTTATCGCCGACAGCAATCACAACCGAATTATCGTCACCGATCTCGAGGGTCGTTCTCCGCTGATCATCGGCAGCGGCAAACAGGGACGAACGGATGGTGATTTTGGCCAGGCCGAGTTTCACCATCCGCAGGGACTTGCCTTCGATGGCGAACAGAATCTGTACGTGGCCGACACCGAAAACCATCTGATCCGCCACGTCGACTTAACGCAGAAAACGGTCAGGACAATCGCTGGCATGGGGATTCAAGGACGAAACGCATGGCCAGGCTGGACTGGGGATCCCAATCAAAAGCCCGAATCGGGACGATGGGTGGGTGCACCGCTGGAAACGGCGCTCAATAGCCCGTGGGCACTTTGGATTCACGATCATCATCTCATGATTGCCATGGCCGGTAGCCATCAGCTTTGGCGGATGCCATTGAAGGGTGACACCATCGGACCCTACGCTGGGAATGGGCGGGAAGATATTGTCGATGGTCCTCGCTTGCCAGTTACCCCTTACGGACTCAATGCATCCTCCTTCGCGCAACCCAGCGGCCTTGCCTCCGACGGTCGACGACTTTTTGTCGCTGACAGTGAGGGAAGTGCCATCCGCGTTCTCCCGTTCGACCCGACACGGCCCGTTTCGACACTGATCGGCCCGTCACAATTGCCTGCCAATCGACTGTTCGAATTTGGAGACATTGACGGCAAACTAAGCTCCGGAAAACTGCAACATGCAATCGGAATCGCCTATGGAGATCAAAAACTGTTCGTCGCCGATACCTACAACAATAAAGTAAAAGTGATTGATTTGTCGGAAGCGACGATCTCCACACTGACGAACCCTGCTGATAACGACCAACCATTTTTGTTCAACGAACCGGCAGGCCTCTCATTCGCTGCCGGAAAGCTCTATGTGGCCGACACGAATAACCATCGAATTCGCGTCCTGAATCTGTTGGAGCCGAGCCAGATCCAAGATCTGAAGATTTCGGGCCTCTCTCCTCCGACCGTTGCCGATCTGCCACAACCTCCGGCCGACTGGGGAACTCGCATTCCGTTGCCCGATCTGACGGTTGGAACGGGAGAGCTCAAACTCCAGATTCAATTGCCGCTTGCCCCGACTGCTAAGGTCAACCAAGATTTCCCAATCGACCTGGTGGTGAGCCTTTCATCCGCTGACGAGCTGAGTCTGCAAACAAAAGGGACGCCACAGCTGGTCGATCCGAAGCTGATCGAAGTTGCAATCGGGGTAAAGGGAGTAGGCTCGGCAAAGCTCAAAGTCGACCTAACCTACGGTTATTGTGAACAGCAGGGAGATCGGCTGGGAGTCTGTAAATTGGCCCGGCTGATCGGCCACGGCAAGCTTCACAGTCAAGCCGGTAGCAGCCAATCCGTGTTGCGACTCGACTTCGCGCCTCCCGCGTCGGATTGATTAACGCAAGACGGCCCATTTCAGCAAAGGACGGTCGGGACGGTCCATTTCCTGTCAGGACTGTCCATTTACAAGAGACTCGCCTTTCCGCTAGAATGCTGGATTCCCTGTACCCCCCGCCGGTGGTGGGTGGTCATGCAAATTCCCACGACTGCTGAGCTCTTGCAAACCTTGGCACCAATCGCTGCGACACGGTCATGTTTGAATCCCTCCAAGACGGTCTGACATCTGCGCTCAAATCACTGCGCGGAAAAGGCAAGTTGACCGAGGGTAACATGCGCGATGGTCTGCAGTTGATTGAACAATCGCTGCTGGAAGCGGATGTCAGCTACGACGTGGCCAAGGAATTTATGGAGCGAGTGAGTGCGGCAGCACTTGGCCAAAAGGTCTTAACCGCCCTCGACCCGTCCCAACAGCTGGTAGGAATCGTTCACGACGAACTGGTTCAGTTAATGGGACCGGTGGACATTTCGCTGAATTTGAAGTCCGGTGGAACGACCATCCTGATGATGTGCGGCCTCCAAGGCTCGGGAAAGACAACAACCTGCGGAAAACTTGCACGCCTATTGCAGAAAGAGGGTCGCAAACCGATGTTGGCTGCGGCTGACCTGCAACGTCCGGCCGCCATCGATCAATTGCATGTAATTGGTGAGCAATTAGGGGTTCCGGTCCATTCGCAGCGAGACGAGAAGGATCCGGTCAAGGTTTGCCGCGAAGCGGTCAAGGCAGCGAAGTCCCAAGACGTGGATGTCCTCATTCTTGATACGGCGGGTCGGCTCGCCATTGATCAAGAATTGATGGACCAGTTAACTCATATCGATCGACAGGTCGGCCCCGACCAAGCATTGTTGGTCGTCGATGGGATGACGGGACAAGACGCAGTTAACAGTGCAAAAGCGTTTAATGAAGCACTCGAACTCGATGGGGTGATTCTGACGAAGCTTGATGGAGACGCACGCGGTGGTGCTGTCTTGTCCGTCAAACACGTCACCGGAGTCCCGATCAAATTCATCGGTACGGGTGAACAACTCGAATCGCTGGAACCGTTTCGTCCGGAAGGCATGGCCGGTCGAATTCTCGGGATGGGCGACGTGGTCGAGATGGTTCGCACCGCCCAACAGGAACTCGATCAAGAAAAACTGGCCGAGACCGAAGAACGCTTGCGAAAAGGCGAGTTCACACTGGACGACTTTCGCCAACAATTGTCCCAACTCTCGCGTCCTGGCTTGATGCAAAAGATGATGACCTTGATGCCAGGCATGGGCGACCTGGGCAAAATGATGAATCAAACGGATACAGAAGGTGACATGAAGCGTCTGTTCGGCATCATCGATTCGATGACCCCCGAAGAACGCCGCAGCCCCAAATCGATCGACAGCAGTCGTCGGCAGCGAATTGCCGCCGGTTCCGGGGTGCAACATCAGGAAGTTAATGAACTGCTAAAGCAGTTCGATGGAATGGCCTCCATCATGAAAAGCATGTCCGGCAAAGGGGTCGGAGATCGCATGAAGATGGTCCGCGAACTACAAAAAGGCGGGATGATGGATCCCGGCGGCCGACTGTCCAAACAGAAAAAAGGGACTGGCAAGCGGCTCAGCAATAAAGAACGAGCCAAACTACGTCAGCAACGAGAGAAAGAATTACGTCGTCGGAAACGACGAACAAAATGATATTCAGGTTGTTCACACAGCAGATTTTCACGTGAGGTTTCAGGAGATTTTGAAGTGTCTGTACGTATTCGCCTAAAACGCATGGGTCGCACACACCGACCGTTCTATCGAGTGTGCGCCATCGAGAAACGAGCACCCCGTGATGGTCGTGTGATCGAGGAACTGGGCTATTATGATCCCATGATCCGCGAGACAGATGCCCGCGCCATCCTTCAGTCGGACCGGATTGATTACTGGCTCGGTGTTGGAGCTCAGCCTTCTGATCGGGTCAAAGTCCTGATCAAGAAGTATGGAACCAATGGCACACACCTTGAACAGCAGCGGGTTGCCTTGGAAAAACTAAAGATCAAACCCGCTGCACCTGCACCAGTGGCAGTGCCTCTCGCGAGCGAGGAAGCGCCGGCAGAAGAAGCCGCAGTCGCCGAGGCGCCCGCTGCAGAAGCAGCCGCGGAAAAAAAGACGGAAGATTCGGCCGAGTAACCCCTTGAGTTAATCTCGCCATGCGTTTCGATGTGGTGACTTTGTTTCCAGAAATGTTTCCCGGTTACCTGGGACAAAGTCTGCTCAACAAAGCAATTGAGCTGAGATTGGTTGAAGTAAAACTGCATAACCTAAGAGATTGGTCCAAAGACAAACATCACAACGTGGATGACCGGCCATTTGGCGGAGGCCCGGGGATGGTGCTCAAGGTCGACACGGTCGTGGAATGTGTCGAGGAAGTTCAATCCCAACAACCTGAAAAAGCTCACGTGGTCATGCTGACGCCCCAAGGACGCCGGCTTGATCAACGACTTGTAGAAGAGTTGTCGACAAAATCACAACTGATTCTGCTTTGCGGAAGATACGAAGGATTTGACCAACGCGTGGTCGACATCCTCCAACCTGACGAGATTTCGATCGGCGACTTCGTCCTCAATGGAGGGGAAGTGGCCGCAATGGTCCTGATCGATGCCCTGGTCCGAATGGTACCAGGCGTCCTGGGACACGAACAAAGTAATCAAGACGATTCGTTTTCAACAGGAAACCGACTACTAGAATTCGCACAATACACGCGACCACGAGACTATCGAGGGCACTCAGTACCCGAGATCCTGTTGAGTGGTGACCATGAGCGAATCGCTAAGTGGCGTAAACAACAAAGCCTCGAACGCACGCGACACCGCCGAGCGGATCTCCTTGAGAATCCGCCGACCGAACGACCGGACGATCGAGACACCGACTAACATCGATTCGAAGATGAAGGACGTTGCCATGAATAAACAAGAACTGATCAATTTGGTCGATAAGGGTAGCCTGAAGGAAAAGCCACCCGAGTTTGATATCGGCGACACGGTGGATGTTCACACCAAAATCCTGGAAGGCGAAAAGGAGCGGATCCAGGTCTTCACCGGAACCGTGATTGCCCGAGCCGGTTCAGGCATGAATGAAACGTTCACGATCCGACGAATCGTCGCAGGCGAAGGCGTAGAACGAAAATTCCCCATCAACTCGCCGCGAATCGACAAGGTCGAGGTCAAACGCTCAAGCGTCGTCCGTCGAGCCAAGCTCTACTTTCTCCGCGACCGAATCGGTAAAGCCGTTCGCCTCAAAGAACGACGACGCAACTAAGCTCCGGCGACTGCCAGCTAATCGGCGAAACTCCATCGACCCGCCACGGGTCGATGGCTGTGTTCCCATCCTTTTGGTTCCCATCCTTTTGGTTCCCAGCATTCCGAAGTTTGGAATGCGGTCTCTTAGGCCGGACCTCTCTGAATTCCGCTCCGCGGCGGAACAAATTTTCTGCCCAGCAACCGGCCAACCAATCAGGTGGTTCGGCCCGACCATCTTTTCACAGTAGCGTCAACGGCCATCGTATTCCGTTCACGAGTAGAGCGAGTTTGTCCCAGAAGGCTCAAAGGCGTTAATGACATGCGTGATCTCAGGGCGCCGCTGACCTTTTGGCCACACGAGACCCATCACATCAAAACGCGATGAGTATTCCAACAAATCATAACGCTTCAGATAAGACAGAGAGATTCTCGACAACCTACGCTGCTTTTCCAGCGTCACCGCCTCGAGTGGAGCACGCCGGTCCGTTCCACGCCGCGTCTTCACCTCAATGAACACCACCGTACGCTGATGGACTGCCACAATGTCAATTTCACCGTAGCGATTCGCGTATCTCTGCTCAATAATTTGATAACCACGACACCGCAAATAATTCGCGGCAATCCGTTCACCTCGCTCACCTAGCGGTCGTGGCTTGAACCAGGGAAACAGGCGGCGGGCAGTGCACCACGCCTGCTTCCAGCGATGACGAAGGTGATCGTAAAACATTTCGCCCATTCCTTGGTTCGACGCGCAAGAAAAAACGCCGCCCAGCTCCTGGCGGCGTTCATCAGTGAATTCAAATCAATCGGGCCCGAACGACGGGAACCGGTTCGACGCCGTTAATCATCCCAGTCACCGGGAATCACAAAGCCATCGTTAATCGACGAAAGTGCTTGAAAGACATTCTTGTCCACATCATAGGGAACCCATTGGGCACGTCCGTCGAGAAAGACAAAACAAGCGTCATTCCCGCGCGGGCTGCCAAATTTGTAGACCGATTCCTCTTCCTTACTGTCCGGAAACGGCAGTTGAGTCGACGTGCCCAGATTAGAAAAGCGGACCGTCGTAAAGAGGCTGTCTCCAGCCAAGCCAGCCTGATCATTGACTCCCGAGCCTGATCCCATTGGTCCAATCCAACGATCACCAACGCAAAGCGTGTTGCTCAACCCATCTCGAACGGCTGCGGTCGACACAGCCTGTGCGGCGTGAAAGGGGCCAGAAAACTTTGGATCGAAATCTTGATCATACGGATAGAGGGTGGACGGACTCGGCCGTTGGCTGGGCAAACGAACCGGTTGGCGTCTGTCATCAACAATGGTCCCGCCGTTGACGGCATAGTCCAGCGAGGAACCGGCGCGGTTCGCACTCTTTGCGTAAGTCCGATCGCCGCGCGCATCGCGCGACCGCGGATTCGCATAGACAGAGATCGGCGTCCCCATCGCAATCTGATTCTCGGGGGCAAAACAGGCTTTCGAATCATCGTATCGGTCGTAGATGTTTCCCAATTCGAGATAGGGAAGTATCTGAAACGCCCAAGACACCGACTTGGTTAGATCATTCGGGTCCTCGACACTCCGTTTCACCAACGCAGGCAGCTTTCTCTTGCTCTCTTCGTGCAGCAGAATCGCTGTACCAATGTTCCGCAGGTTATTCGTATTTTCAACGCGACGTGCCGAATCACGCACAGCCCCCACAGCGGGTAGCAGAATACTCACCAAGACACCGATGATCGCAATCACAACCAACAGCTCAACCAGCGTGAAAGCGGCCAGCTGTTGGCGCTTACCTCTAACCACAACATGAATCATTCGAGCCTCCTTCGTATTCTGATGCAATTCCCTTGAATTGCTGCCTCAGCCCTCGTTCCACATTCAAATCACTTGGTGACAGGATGGCCCTGCTGGCATAAAACGCCACCCATTTATCATGACAGATGACCATCCACCCGTCCACTAGAATCAGCCTAAATCAGCTGGTTCCACGCCCCCAAATGACAATTCCCGCGAGGTTTTCCTACTCAGAGCAAGTTCCGAATCAACGCCCCAAAGTCGGTCTAGCCCACCCGCCGAACGCCGTCTTCGACTAATCGCATCGAAAGCCGTTTGGCCGGTGACTCCCTCCTCTGGCAGTTGCATTGAAAACTGGTCACCGCACCGGATGTCCTTTCCCGATGATGACATTGGGGACATTCCCAGGTCCGACGCAAATCGTATTTCAATCGTTCGTAGGGCCCCTTCATCAGCAACTATCCTCTGCCTCGCCTTGCCAACCTACCAACCACCCCGATCAATCCGATCAAAGCTAGATGCCCAGACATCGGCTCGGGAACCCAGACGTTTTTTCTCCGCCCCGCAAAAGCGACTTCAGCCAAGCTGAGGTAATCTGGATCCCCCAGGTTACTGTGAATTCGCAACTCGACGAATCGAACGCAGTCCGGAAACGGCAGGATAAGGCAATCGCCAAAAGCTGCAAAACGCCTGATCGGCTCCGCGCTTACCGCAGCCATTTGCTCGAGTCCGTTAGTAAGCGTACCAACTTCCAAACCATTCTCGTCGCGCATGATGATATCGAACTGATCGATACCCCGTTCCACACCATTTTCGCTCGGCGGTTGCCAAATCCACATCTCGCTTACGAGAAAATTGTCACCTAAGTCGAATTCTATCGAGAGCGGATAGTCGGTTGGTTCGATCTCATATTCCCAGCTCGTATCCGGATTAGAATCGTGTTCGGCAAAGAGCGGATTTCGGTGATTTAACCCGGCCCCATTGTAAAGGTTCGGATCACCCGAAATCGTCTCACCATGATGAACAATCGTTGATGAAATCGGACGAATCATTTGATAGGGTCCGATCTCCGGATCCCGAATCACGCCAGCTTCGGCAGAAAGTAAACCCCAGTGGTTTACCAGTAACAAAAGACACACACACATCCCTTGGTGTAACATTCAGGCCCTCCTTGACTCGCACTGTTTCCAACGCGACTTCGACTCGTTCCCTCAGTCCATGGCTCCTCGTTCCTCACGAAGATGGGAGTCGATTCCTTACATTCCTGTTATCATTGGCGTCAAATCGATGTTCGGGAACTGCCTTGTTGACGTAGTCTTCACTGTCGACAAGCTGACCATAATCGCCCTAAACAATCAACCAGAAAGTGCACCGCAGACCAACCAGGAAATTTAGGTAAGGCAGGGCACCACAAGACATCTATTCGGCAAGCCGTGAAATGACTGCATCGGCAAAGCCATCCGTTGATCGCTGACCGCCCAGATCGCGTGTCGTGTCACCCGCCGCCAAAGCTTGACTATAAGCGTGCTTGATGCGATCGGCGGCCTGCGTGCAGCGAGCGTCCGCCCGCTCGACACCGATGTAATTGAGCATCATGACGGCCGACATGAGCAAGGCGAGCGGATTTGCCACCCCCTCTCCCGCGATATCAGGAGCGGACCCATGAACGGCTTCAAAGACGGCTCGCTCTTCACCGATATTGGCACCTGGCGCCACCCCAAGCCCTCCGACCAAGCCGGCACAGAGGTCGCTGACAACATCTCCGTAGAGATTCTCGAGTAGCAGCACATCGAACTGAGAGGGGTCCTGCACAAGTTTCATGCAGCCAGCATCAATGATCACCTCTTGGTACTCGATGTTGGGATAATCGCGCTGCTGCGTTTCTCTCGCGGAACGCAAAAAGAGCCCATCGGTCATTTTCATGATGTTGGCTTTGTGAAAGACAGTGATCTTTTGGCGTTGGCGTTGTGTAGCAAATCGAAAAGCCCATTTCGCAATGCGCGAGCATGCGTTTCCGGTGGCAACTTTCATGCTCATCACCACATCATCGGTAACTTGGTTTTCGACACCGCTGTAGAGGCCTTCGGTATTCTCGCGAATGATCACCAAATCAACGTTTTCGAAGCGAGTGGGAACTCCTTCAAGCGATCGGACGGGGCGAACAGCAGCAAACAAATTGAGCCGTTTTCGAAGTTGCACGTTGACGGAGGTAAAGCCTTCGCCAACGGGTGTCGTACAAGGTCCCTTGAGTGCCACGCCATGCATCTCAATCGCTTGCAAGGTAGATTCGGGCAACACGTCTTCGCCAAGTTCCAGTGCCGCCAGACCAGCCTGATGGGGCTCCCACGCAAGTGGTACATTTGCCGCAGCGAGAATCTTCATCACTGCGGTGCTGACTTCGGGACCAATACCGTCTCCCGGAAGGATGACGGCGGTGTGCGATTTGGCTGACATGATGGCCTCTTGCGTCGGGAATCAGCGCGACTCAGCAAACGTCCACGCGAGTTAGAACTCGGAATTAAACTTCTCAAACTCATCGTAGTGTTGAGGTGCCGGATTGGCGAACCGAGTGAATTCCTTCCGCCAAACCAATTCGACTTCGCCGATGGGGCCGTTTCGCTGCTTGGCGATGATAATCTCGGCTTGTCCGGCGAATTGTTCACGTTCGTCGGCCGTTCGATAGTATTCCTCACGATGCACAAACATCACGACATCTGCATCTTGCTCGATTGCGCCAGACTCCCGTAAGTGGCTAAGTCGCGGTCGATTCTCCTTGGCGACTTCTGCTTGACGGTTCAACTGAGCAAGACAGAGGAGAGGCACGCCTATTTCTCGAGCGATCCCTTTGAGTCGTCGGGCCATCTTGGCCACTTGTTCTTGCCGTGGATCCGAGGCATTGTCAGGCTCGATCAACTGCAGATAGTCGATCACAATCAACCCGAGCTTGCCCTCTCGACGTTTAATTCGTCGTGCCGAGGCAGCAATTTCGCTGACTGTTCGACTAGGAGAATCATCCACAAACAACGGAGCATCACTGAGTTCGGCGGCGGTCTCAACCAATCGTTTGCGATCCTCCTTGGAAATTGTTCCATTCCGCAGTCGCTGGCTATTTACCTCAGCAATCGAACAGAGCATACGATCGGCAAGTTCGATCGAGGACATTTCCAAGCTCACAAAAAGGACAGGTTGCGGCCCTTTCATCGCCACGTGTTCGGCGATATTCATTGCCAGCGCTGTTTTTCCCATACTCGGACGAGCGGCGAGAATAATCAGTTCGGAATTGTGCAAGCCGCCGGTCAGATTATCAAATTCGGTAAGCCCCGTTTCGACCCCGCCATCCAAATGTTCACCCTTGAGACGAGCATCAATACGATCCATTGCCTCGTGGAGAATATCGCGAATGTCGGCCAAAGACTGCGATTCGCCTCGCTCCGAAATCGAGAACACTCGTTGCTCAGCTCGACTCAATAATTCCTGGGCATTGTTTTTCGGCTCGTAAGCCTCCTGCAAGATTTCAGTGCAGGCGTTGATTAGATTGCGAGAGGTCGAATCCTGTCGGACAATATCGGCATAGTAAGCCGCATGTGCAGCTGTTGCGACGGAGTTACCAATTTTGGCGAGAAATGCGGCGCCTCCGATATTTTCGAAATCGCCCGTCCGTCGCAGTTCATCAACAAGCAGCGTGACATCGATTTTCTTTCCTGCATCGTTCATATCGACGACGTGCTCAAATAGTTTTTGATGAGCCTCATCGTAAAAATCATCAGGCCGAAGCCGCATCACGACTTCGTCACAAACGTCAGGCTTCAGCAGAATACTCCCCAACACGGCCATTTCTGCTTGCCGGTTACAGGGTGGTTGTCGATCGAGTATTTCCGAGTCGCGTTTACGAGCTCTTGGCTGATCCAGGCGTCGAACCGATGACATTTGGGTGATCCTCCGTGTATCGTCAACCCAGACAGAAAAGTAAAACAACAGGCACACTCCGTTCCTCGCCTGTCTCCAACTTGGTGGAAACGGGCGACAATCGAAGTGTGCCTGATCAGAACGAGGTTACTGGTTGGCTTTAGCCTTCGCTGTCTTCGCCCACGGCAGGAACGACCCAGACTTTCAATTCGGAAGTCACCGAAGCGTGCAGCTGAATATTGACCGTGTAGAGACCAAGCTCTTTGAGCGGGCCTTCCAACTTGACCTGGTCCGCTGACAGTGTGACTTCTTGAGACTTGAGGGCATCCACGATCTCGGCAGCTCCCACGCTACCATAAAGATGTCCTTCGTTGTTTGCATTGGCTTCGATCGTGACGCTTTGGCGAGCAATCGTATCAGCTTGGCGTTTGATACCAGCCAGCCGCGCTTGTTCAATTGCTTCTAGCTTCGCACGATGCTTCTCGACCATTCGCTTGTGATGATCTGTCGCAACGGTAGCGAGCCCTTGGGGTAGCAGGTAATTGTTCGCAAAGCCTGCTTTGACTTCGACAACGTCACCCTGGCTCCCGAGATGATCGACGGATTGAATCAGCAGGAGTTCAACACCGCCGTTGGGTCCTTGGGGCAATCGCATTTGACGACGGCTCGACTTCCGTTTTTGAATTTTGGACTGCGGCATGACGGCTGATATCTCCTGACGAATACTTATTTTTTGCTTTTGAATGTTTCTTGGCGTGAAAAAGGCTCGCGAACCCGACCGTTGAACTAAAACGGGATGTCATCTTCTGGCGGAGGCGGGCCGCCGGCAGGTGCACTTGCCGGTTGACTAAAATTCGAGGAGGCCTGCTGTTGAGGCGGACGCGATCCAGCAGGACGGCTTCCCAGCATTTGCATTCGCTCACCAACCACTCGCAACTTCGACCGTTTTTGGCCATCTTGCTCCCAGGAATCCAACTTCAATCGGCCTTCGATCAAAACGGGGGAACCCTTACTCAAGTATTCTCCCGCAACTTCGGCTTGACGTCCCCAGAGCGTCACATCGACGAAGGTCGTTTCATCGATCCACTCACCGGACTGATTCTTGCGTCGATCATTGACTGCCAAGCCAACTTCCGTCACCGCCAACCCACTTTGGGTGTAGCGAAGCTCTACGTCGCGGGTAATATTACCCACCAGGATTACTCGATTAAAGCTTGCCATCAGTTGATCCTTATCCTTGGAACGAGCAAAGCTGCCAGAACACTACTCTTTCGTCTCCGTGCTTACTGCTCCCTCGGACGAACCATCCGTCGCAGTTTCTGTCGCAGTTTCTGTCGCAGTTTCCTTCGGCGGCCCGGTTACCTCGGGTTTTGTCGCCGGTGTAGACGTCACTCCCTTGGCATGCTCGACGAACGTATCGACGAGCCGATCATCGATCTTGATGATCAAATTTCGCAAGACATTTTCATTGAGCTTGCAGGCTCGATTGAGATCGGTCTGCTTCAGACTGTCTATGCGGAAGTAGGTAAGCCAATAGGTACCCTTGCGGTGCCCTTCGATGGAATAAGCTAACTTTTGCTCACTCCAAAGGCGACTGGCCAACATTTCGCCACCACAATCAGTGACTAACTGATCGATCTGCTTTGCGACGCCACCCGGATCGCGCGAATACCGGTTGCTGTCGAGCAGAAACATGCCCTCGTACACGTTACTTGCCAACTTGATCTCCTCGTTATTTACGGCCCGTTACGAGCCATTGTATTGGTTCATGCAATGAACCGTGTCGCTGGCGGCCCAATCGAGCACACCTTTTGCAGCACGTTGCACCGCAGCATCCATCATCTGTCGATCTTCATCATGAAACCGACCCAGCACGTAGTCAGGCACATTCCAGCCTTCCGGCGGTTGCCCGATTCCAATTCGAAGTCGGCTGAACTCTTCGCTACCGAGTTTTTGAATGATATCCGCCAGACCTTTTTGGCCGCCCGCCGAGCCTTTGGCTCGAAATCGCAACCGACCAACGTCCAAGTGGAAATCATCGCAAATCACCAGCAAATCTGTTCGTTCAAGTTTATAAAAATCCAAAGCGGCTCGCACACTCTGTCCACTTCGGTTCATGTAAGTCGTGGGACTCAACAAAACCATTCGCCCAGCGGGGGTGGCAATATCAGTCAACTCCCCTTGAAATTTCCCGCGTACCGGACCAGCCGCATTCTGTTTCGCAACAGCGGCCACCACCTCAAAACCGACATTATGCCGAGTTGCTCGATATTTCCGGCCAGGATTTCCCAACCCAACCACTAACTTCATCGGTTTCGATCCAGGCAACGATTCGGGGTTAGCTGTTGCTTTTGTCGCTCGCCAACCGCCCAGAATCTGCCAGACCTGAGTCCACCAACGAGCCATTTGTCCCGTGCTCAACTATCGCTATCGCCCTCCTCGTCCGATTCCTTCCGTCCGATCACTTCAGGCTCTGCTCCATCAGCCACCGCTGCTTCTTCTTCCAACTCGGCCGCCGGCTCAACACACTGCACGATCACAACCGTGGAGTCAGCCAGCGCTTCTGCATCCGCAGGCAGGTCTAAATCGGCTACGGTGATCGTCTGCCCCAGTTCAAGAGAACCGACACTCACATGCAATCGATCTGGAATGCTTTGAACCGAGCATTTCAACTGGACTTCATGGAGCAAGTGCTGAATCACTCCCCCGCTCCGGATTCCAGGAGCCTCGCCCCGCAGGTCGATTGCCACGTTTGTCTCCACTTGCTCGCTCAAACTAACGCGAGTGAAATCAATGTGCAAGATTTCGTTGCCCATTGCATCCCACTGCACATCACGGACTAAAGCATTGTCAGAGACAGCGCCCGCCAACTTCGTCACTTTGCCGCCGCGACGCAGGAAGATCGACAGTTCACTCGCGCAGAGTGCCAAACTCACTGATTCCTTGCCGTGTCCATACAGGATGGCCGGAGTTTGACCTTGAGCTCGCATACGTCGAGCTTCTCGGGTGCCGCGAGATTCTCGAATTGAGGCATTCAGTACTTCATTTTCGGACATCGGAGTCTTGATTCCTTCGATCATACCGGGTCGTCATCAGACCGTCGCTCTGCCGGGAACTCGTCAACGGACGGTCTAGCGAGCAGACGGGAATCTGGAATTTTCGCAGATCAACGGTGAATTACAACCCCGTTTGAGCCCCAGAACGAGGTTGATTGTTCGCAAAACGGGAGCCGATAGACCTTGTCGTCGTTTTGCCACCCTATTACCCTTGGTGCAACCGGTATTGCTTCCCAACTCTCCGCAGAATGCCCCCGGCCTCTCGGTAGTTGGCCTCTCGGTAGTTGACCTCGGGGGCTTTGACTGTGATTTTGTGAGGCGTCCGGCGATCAAAATTTGAATTCCCCTTTCACAGGGACGCAAATCGGCCCACGGTAGGATTTGAGATGGCGAAGGCGAGCAAGAAGAAGAAAAACGTTTTCGAGTATGTTGAGCCCATCGGGGCGAGGATCTTGGTCCGAAAAGACGAGCCCAAGCGGGAGACCAAAGGGGGAATCGCCTTGCCGGACCAAGCTGAAATCCCCACGATTACAGGACGAATCGTAACCATTTCGGCTCGAGTGGAAAATGATGAGGACGTTCCACTGCGGCAGTATGACAGGATTCTGTTTCACCCCAAAAATGCCATTCCAGTCGACTTCGAACCTGACAATCAACTATTTGTCGTTCCTGTCGAAGATGTGGTGGCCGTTTTCCGCCGCGACGAGGTTGGTCCCGAATCCTAAAAAACGATTCGGTCTCAGCAACCAATGGCTGGCCCCACGCCCAAACTCCGGCGAAATCACCGAATTATCGCACCGTTAGCGGAGACGGTCTCGCCAGTTTCAACGGCCGCCCAGATTCAAGATCGAGGTTCAGCACGGCGACTTACTTTCCTGGCGTAACACCGGCGACACGAAAAATCTCACTGATCGACTCATCGTGGTGAATTCGTTTAATTGCCTCGCCCAGCAGGGCAGCCACGCTGAGCGTTTCGATCTTGGGAATCGCCTGTTCTGTCGTCAACGGAATCGTGTCGGTCAAAACAATTTTCTTAATCGGGGCATCTCTGAGTCTCGAAACGGCTTCTCCGGCAAGCACCCCATGAGTTGCTGCCACGTAGACTTCGCTGGCGCCCGCTTCGTCGACCATCCGCGCGGCACCACAAATGGAACCGGCCGTGCTGATCATGTCGTCAAACATCAAAGCCACCCGACCATCGATCGGACCACCGATAATATTGGCTTGTCGCGTTTCGGAAGGACTACTGCGGCGTTTGTCTACGATTGCGATTTGACCGCCGAGCCGTTTGGAATGACCGACAGCCCGTTTGATACTGCCTTCATCCGGACTGACAATGACGATGTCATCAGGCTTCAAGCCCATGTCGAGGAAGAACCCATTGAGCACGGGTGCTGCGTAGAGATGGTCGACCGGAACATCAAAAAACCCCTGAATTTGGGCCGCATGCAGGTCCATGGTCAGCGCTCGATCGGCTCCCGCACGCGTAATCAGGTTTGCCACTAGCTTGGCCGTGATCGGAACGCGTCCTTCATCCTTACGATCTTGGCGAGCATAGCCAAAATAGGGCAATACGGCCGTGATTCTTGCCGCACTCGCCCGTTTGCAACTGTCGATCATGATCAACAGTTCGATGAGATTCTTATTGACAGGCGGACAAGTCGACTGAATCAGGAACACATCGCGACCACGAACGTCTTCCTCGATCTTGCAGGAGATTTCGCCATCAGGAAAATCACTCAAGGCGATATTTCCCGGGCTGAGATTGAGAAAAGTACAGATTCGATCGGCAAGCGGCCGATTCGCCCGACCGCTAAAGATTTTCAGTCCACGCATAAGACTCTGCAGGTCGCCTCGGTGATGACGCAGGCTGCCGAAGTGGGCTGCCCCCGAATGAACGGACAAGGGATTTCGACAAAGCGATGCTCCTGATCGCTGCCAGCCCGGAAAACCAAGTTACGTCCGAGCGATGCCGATCATAGCACATGGGACCGTTTTAATTCATCTTCAACGACACGCAAGTCCTGCATATTGTTCACACTCAACGCCTCACAAGGCTTCAACACGGGCGACGCCTTGACGACTTTGCCGGCAGCCTGCAGAATTCCCGGGCAATCGGTGATGTAATACTCCCCTTGGCGATTATCATTTTTGAGTTCTCGCAAGGAACTGAGCAATGACTTGCAGTCGAAAATGTAGGTGCTCATATTGACTTCCTGAATCGCTCGCTCATCCTCCGAGGCATCTTTTTCTTCCACGATCGCCCTAAATTCGCCATCCCGATCACGAACAATCCGTCCCAGGCCTGTCGGATCCTCCTTGATCAGCGTTCCCAAAATACAAGCAGGACGTTCGGCTTCGTATTCCTCCAGCAACTGCCGCAAGGAAGAAGCCTGAGTCATCGGAGAATCCCCCGTCAAGACAAGGACTGGACCGTCATGACCCTCCAACAACGGCATGCACATTTTCACCGCGTGCCCGGTCCCCAATTGCTCGGTTTGTTCGGCAAATCGAACCGACCCACGCTCTCCCAACGTTTGCTTGACATCCTCACCCCGATAGCCGACAACGACGATCGATTCATCGACACCCGCATCCGACAGCGCATCCAAGACATACTCCACCAGCGATCGCCCAGCAGCCTTGACCAGCACTTTCGGCAAGTCCGATTCCATACGCGTGCCTTTACCGGCAGCCAAAACAACAGCAATGGGATGAGTCATCAGTTCCTCAGACCTTTCTTGGGCCGCTCCCGGACAACGCCCGAGGGAGGCGGATTAGCAGTTCAAAGCGAAATCGGTGGCAAACCGACTCTTTTTTTCGCCCGATTGATGAAAACATAGCATGTTAGGAGGATTTACGCCTGAATTCTCCCGCATTCTGGATCGCCCGCCGAGTGATCACGGCCCATGCGTTGACAATAAAAATAGCCAAGTCCTAAAATAGCGAGTTTTCCCCTCCGGAAAATCGACGTCCCGGACGCCGGCGTGAGCCCCCTGCGGCCCGGCCAGCGGTGGGGAAGTCGGCCAGGTTGTACCGGGAGCGTTCTTGCCTTGAAAGAAGCCATCCAGAAAGCTGACGTTCTGATCGAAGCACTCGCCTGGATTCGAAGATTCCGCGACAAGATTACGGTCATCAAGCTGGGCGGCAGCGTGATGGAAGACCCCGATGCACTGCGTCATGTGCTTTTGGATCTGGTCTTCATGGAAACGGTTGGCATGCGTCCTGTCGTGGTACATGGAGGAGGAGCAGCCATTTCGAGGGCGATGGATGCCGCCGGCATCGAACCTCACTTCATCCAGGGCCGTCGCTACACCGATGATGCGACACTCGCCATTGTGAAGCGAGTCCTCGCAGAAGAAACAAACACCAATCTGGCAGCACAAATTGTCGAACTGGGTGGTTGTGCTACCAACCTCAACCACCAAACAACCAACGTTCTGTTCGGCGAACGCATCAAGTTACCCGCGGCAGATGGAGAAATGATTGACCTCGGCCAGGTGGGACGAGTCACGCAAGTTGACTGCGACACCATTATTGACCTCTGCCATCAAGGTCACATTCCCGTCATCCCATCCATGTGTCAAGAAACAGAAACAGGAAAGCTGCTGAACGTCAACGCGGACACAGCCGCAACCACCGTTGCCCAGATGTTGAGCGCCGAAAAACTAGTTTACCTGAGTGATGTAAATGGAGTACGAAGGGACAAAGACGATCCGAACACCCATTTACATTCACTGCGAGCGAGCGAAGCAAGGCAGATGATCGAGAACGGCAGCATCGCGAGCGGCATGATCCCGAAAGTAGAAGCCTGCCTCGAGACCTTGGAGAAAGGAGTCAAGAAAGTGCATATCGTCGATGGAGGGCTACGTCATTCGCTGTTGCTGGAAGTCTATACGACAAGCGGCGTCGGCACAGAAATCGTACATGATCGGCCCCGTTAAAGGCACCCAAGCACGGCATTCCACATTCCACGAAAGGCGAACCCTGGCAGCCTTTCAGCTGTCTTCCGTGTTCTCTGGAGTCCGTCACGGATTCCATCCATTCCTATACTTAACGAGCAGAACGACGCGATGAGTACCGACACCACACTCAGCTCCAACGAAACAGTTGATCTGTTTAAGAAATACGTCATACCGAACTACGGTCGCTATCCGGTCAGTCTTGTTCGGGGCGAAGGCTCCTATGTCTGGGATAGTGAAGGCAAACGCTATCTGGACCTATTTCCGGGCTGGGGCTGTAACCTTCTTGGACATTGCCCGGCCGAGGTGGTATCCGCCGTCCAGGAACAGGTCGCAACGCTGATTCATGTGCCCAACAGTTGGCATGTCGAGTCACAAGGACGATGGGCTCAACTGCTCTCAGAACGCAGCTTTAAAGGCCAAGCGTTCTTCTGTAATTCCGGCACCGAAGCCAATGAAGCAGCCATTAAACTCGCAAGACTCCACACCGCGCCCGAATGTTACAAGATCATCACCTTTGAAGGGGGCTTTCATGGACGAACTTTGGGTGCAACGGCTGCGACAGCTCAACCGAAATATCACGAAGGCCTTGGCCCGCTCATGGCCGGTTTTGTTTATGCTCCCTATGGCGACTTAGAGGCGGTTCGCAGTCGCATCGATAGCCAAACATGCGCGATCATGGTCGAACCCATTCAGGGAGAAGGGGGAATCCGGATACCATCGGCAGAATTTTTGCAGGGCTTGCGAGAGCTTGCGAATGAACACCAGCTACTATTAATTTTCGACGAAGTACAGAGCGGATGCGGCCGCACGGGAGAATGGTTCGCCTACCAACACTTCGGCGTGACCCCCGACATCATGACGCTTGCCAAATCGTTATGTGGCGGTGTTTCGGGTGGGGCCATGATGACCACACCAGAAATCGCGCCTAGCCTGCGTCCCGGAATGCACGCAGCAACTTTTGGCGGAAACCCGATCGCAGCTCGGGCCGGCATCGCAACCATTGAGATCATCGAACGAGACAATCTTTTGGAACATGGAAAAGCCATGGGCGAATTATTTCGCCAGCGGCTTGAACAGCTCGCAGCGGAATGCGATTTGGTCCAGGAGATTCGCGTCCAGGGAATGATGATCGGTATCGAACTCTCGACCGAGGGCGCCCCGATCGTGCAGGCCTGCTTGGATCACAATCTGCTCGTAAATTGCACCCAATCAACCGTCATCCGTTTGCTTCCAGCACTTAACGTTACCGCCGAACAAGTGAATACGGGAATCGACATCCTATCCGATGTGCTCAAGAATCACGATTCCCAAGCCTAGCAGAAAGACTCGTGCCGCGGCCAAATTCACCTCGCTGCTCAAATCGAGTCCATGTTACGACTGAGGTATTCGATATGCGTCATCTACTGACAATCAATGATTTAACGTCGAATGAAATCGAAGAGATCCTTTCGATCGCAACCGATTTGAAACGGCGATATGAAAGGGGAGAGCGCCCACCGGAACTAGCGGGACGGGTGCTCGGACTTTTGTTTTCGAAACCGTCACTGCGTACCCGCGTCAGCTTCGAAGCCGGCATGACGCATCTCGGTGGAACCAGTTTGTATCTCGGACAGGATGTCGGCTGGGGGACACGCGAATCGATTGCTGATTTCGCCAAGGTCATCAGCCAATATGTCGACGTAATCGTCTGTCGAACTCACGGACATGAAATGGTCGTCGAACTAGCGAAACACAGCGATTGCCCAGTCATCAATGGATTGACCGATCAGTCTCATCCATGCCAAGCTCTCGCCGACGTGATGACGCTGCGCGAACTAAAAGGACAAAACGGCTCCAAGAAGCTCACCTTCGTCGGAGATGCTAATAACGTATCACGTAGTTTGGCTTTGGCTTGTACGAAACTTGGCATTTCCTTCGCGATCGCAGCCCCCAGCAGCTACCAATTCAATTCCTCGCTGCTCGATTCGCTGCAAAAAATGAACAGCAAGGTCGAAATTACACAGACAGACGATCCGCGGGTCGCCTTGAAAGACGCCTCTGCGGTGTATACCGACGTCTGGTCGAGCATGGGCTTCGAGAACGAAACCGAAACTCGCAAGAAAGATTTCGCCAACTACCAAGTTAACGCGCGGATGATGGAATTCGCACCTAGCGACGCAGTGTTTATGCACTGTTTGCCAGCACACCGTGGTGAAGAAGTTTCGGCAGAAGTGATTGATGGCCCTCAAAGCGTCATCGTCAAACAGGCAGCCAATCGGATGCATGTGCAAAAAGGTCTACTGCTGTGGTTGATCAAGAAATCGCAAGCTTGATTTCGATCGATAACCTCACGCCAGATCACAGAACTAAGAAGGAACCGATTGAATGCGACACGATGGACGAACGGCCGAGCAGTTGCGCCACATCGAGGTGCAACGCAATTTCACCCGCATGGCGGATGGCTGTTATCTCTTTTCAGCCGGAAATACCGTTGTCCTGTGCACCGCCAGCATCGAAGCTCGTGTCCCTCCCTGGTTGGCTGACTCCGGCAAAGGCTGGGTGACCGCTGAGTACAATATGCTCCCCGGCAGCACTAGCCCGCGAAAATCACGGGACCGGGGTGGCAAAGTTGACGGACGAACAACAGAAATCCAGCGACTCATCGGTCGAAGTTTGCGGGCAATCGTCGACCTCGAAGCGCTTGGCGAGCAAATGATTACCGTTGATTGTGACGTGCTTCAAGCCGACGGCGGAACGCGTACAGCCAGCATTACAGGTGCCTTCATGGCCTTGATCGACGCGATCGATCAACTTGATCCAGCACCAGCAAAATCGCCCATCAAGGATAGTGTGGCAGCCATCAGTGTAGGTGTCGTCGACGGACAACCCGTACTCGATCTTGATTACAAAGAAGATTTTGCAGCAACCGTTGACATGAACGTTGTCATGACAGGCAGCGGGCAATACGTCGAAGTCCAAGGCACTGGCGAGGAGGCGACCTTCAGTGACGAAGAGTTCCAGCAGTTACTGAAATTGGCCCGCAGCGGCATCGGTCAACTCACCACAATCCAGCGTGAACAATTGGGCAGCTCAAGATGGTAACCAAGCGGACTCCCTCGCCAGAGCTTTCTACCGGCGAATTGTTCGCAGGTAAAAATCCATCCGTTTGACAGGCGCTGGCCCGAGTCAAACCGCCCCGCAACAGATTTCATTTGGCACTCTTCCGCCAAACCATTCCGCGAACAAGCCGGCCGTTTTCTGAAAAATTTCTCCGCGGCGCGCAAAAACACCAGCCTCAACGGGCTCTAGGGTCCAATAGCCTGTCACCCCTGCAGGCAAGCGATTCGGCATCGAACGAAGGTAGAGATTTCTCGAGATTTTTATGTGCCTCATCCAGCAAACTCGTTTTCAGAATCGGATCGTCGCGAAAAAGGTAGGATAATGCTGTTGAAAGATCATTGGGCTGCTACTTGGCAAACCGATTCAGCACAGATCGAGAGAAGAACTCAGACGATGGAAGACCGGACATGTTTCTCTGCCTCCTGCTTATTCCTTGCCATCGCTCTGTTCGGGACAAGTGTCAGGTCAGCTGAAACGGACATACCTGCTCCTCTTCAGCCATGGGTGGACTGGGTGACTTCAGATACACCGGGTTACCAATGCCCGACCATCTACAACCTGGCCGATCAGCCGATTTGTTTTTGGCCTTCTGAACTCCAACTAAAAGCCAAGGCCAATCGAGCATCTTGGTCGATCGATGTCCGCGTCTTTCAACGGTGTTGGATACCTTTGCCTGGCAGCGATCAGAACTGGCCGCTCAATGTGCAGTTGAACGGAGATCCGATTGCCGTCCTGCAACAAAACGGCAGGCCTGCGTTGCAACTTTCCCCTGGCGTTCACGAACTCGTTGGTGAATTCGTTTGGTCGGAAATTCCCCAACGAATCGCGATCCCAAGCGAGGTTGGCATTCTGTCTTTGGAACTCGACGGTCAACCCGTTGCTCTCCCTAACTGGGATACGAGTGGCAACTTGTGGCTCAAGCGGCAACGGGCAGAAGTCGAGGACAAAGACTTGGTTTCAATCCAGGTCTACCGCGTCCTCGAAGACGGGATCCCCATCTGGTTGCAAACAGAAATTGAGCTGACCGTATCCGGTAAGAGTCGAGAAGAGGATTTAGGCTGGATTCTACCGAAAGGCTGGATTCTCACCCGACTTGAAAGCCCAATTCCCGTGGCGATCGATGAGGACGGTCAGATGCGGGCCCAGATCCGCGCCGGCAAGTGGTCCATTCACGTCCATGCGTTTCGCACAGACGATCCGAGGGAAATTGGTTACTCAGCAACGACGCAGCCAATCACCAACTCGGAGTTGGTCGGCTTTCGGGCGAAGCCAAAATTTCGCTTGATCGAACTGGAAGGCGTGCGGCCGATCGATGCAACTCAAACGACTTTCCCAGCCGAGTGGCGTAATCTGCCAATTTATCAATGGGAAACAAGCAAACCTTTTCGTCTCATCCAAAAAAAAAGAGGGATGGGCAAACAAATGGCTTCAGGCCTCAACATGAAGCGACATTTCTGGCTCGATGAAAGTGGCAAGGGGCTCACGTTTCACGATCAGCTCCATGGCACTATTCAAGAAATCGGTCGACTCGACGTGGTTGCTGGCCAAGACCTGGGCTCGGTTCGCGTCAATGGCAAAGCCCAATTGATTACAACGGACCCCGAAACGGATGCCCAGGGCGTTGAAGTCCGTGTGCAAGACCTTCATCTGGAAGCGATTGGTCGAGTCGAACGCACCGATGAGTTCTCTGCAACGGGCTGGAAAAGAGAAGCTGATTCGCTCAATATGACACTCACCCTTCCCCCCGGTTGGCGACTGCTTGCCCTCTTTGGTGCCGACGAAGTTTCAGGCGACTGGTTAACCTCCTGGACACTGCTCGACCTGTTCCTGCTGCTTATTTTCTCACTAGCCATCTTTCGTTTATGGGGCATTCGGGCAGGAATCCTAGCTTTTCTGGCCTTTGGATTGGCCTACCAGGAACCCGGAGCACCTCGTTTGTTATGGCTATTCTTGCTAATGCCAATAGCATTGCTTCGCGTTGTCCCATCTGGAAGTGACCGACGCTGGCTTATCGGCTGGAAGTACCTGGCAATCTTGTGCCTCGTTTTATGCCTCATCCCGTTTTTCGCCATCCAAATACAAAGCGTGATCTATCCGCAACTCGAGTTGCAGAACAACGGCTATGCTGCCAGAAGTATGCTCTCACGAATCGGCGCTGTTCCCTTTTCGTCTGCGCGATACGGACGGACACTGATGCCCGCCGAAAATCAGATTTTTGATGAGGCGGCGAAACAAATCGACTCATCCAATGCACGTTTCCAAAGTTCGAATCTGCTTTTCGATCCGCAAGCAAAAATCCAAACCGGTCCAGGAAAACCACAATGGCGATGGAATCAAATCGAGATCCGCTGGAATGGTCCCGTTTCTGAGAAGCAGAAAATCCACCCCATCCTGATCTCGCTGCCAATCCATCGCTTGCTGACAGTGGTCCGGTTAGTTCTGCTGTTATCACTGGGAGCAATTGTGCTCGGCGTGGGGCCTCTGTTCAAGAAAGTATCCCCGCGCGCTGCTGCTGCCGTGATCACCATTGCCCTTTATTTACTGCCAACGTCGCTGCAAGCGCAAATCCCCGATCAGGCCATGCTTCAAGAGTTGCGCGAACGCCTGCTCAAGCCGTCTGATGCCTATCCGAATACCGCGGAAATTCCAACCGTTGACTTAAACCTTGCTGCAAATCGTGTCACGGTAACCTCGGAGATTCACACGGCGTTACAGGTTGCCGTTCCGCTTCCGGGACGTTTGCCTGAATGGTCCCCTGTTTCCGTGAAGGTCGCCAATTCACCCAATGCATTTGTGACTCGGCGAGATAATTACCTCTGGGTGGTCTTACCGGCAGGCGTCCATCAGGTGGAAATGCAAGCAATCCTGCCGGACACGGCCGAGTGGGAATGGACCTTTTTGCTCCAACCCAAGCGAGTCAACATCACCGCTCCCGGCTGGAATATCAGTGGCCTGAGCGCCAATGGAGTGCCGGAAAAGCAAATCTTTTTTTCCAAGCAACAAGTGGCGACGAGCGCCGCCGAAGCGAGTTACGATCGCAGAGATTTCAACTCGATCGTTGCCGTCGAACGGCAACTTGAGATTGGACTGATTTGGCAAGTTCATACCCAAGTAACACGTCTGTCGAAATCCGATAAAGCCTTATCTCTACAAATCCCTCTACTGCCAAATGAAAGCGTGTTGACAGCCAATGTCAACGTCGTCGACAGCTCGGTCAACGTCGCAATTCCAATGGAACAACAAAGTTTCAAATGGACAAGCGAATTACCAGTCGGTCAAGAAATTAGCTTGACGGCAAATAAAACCTCCCGTTGGATCGAACGTTGGTCCCTTGTCAATTCACCGGTCTGGAATTTCACGCAGATAGGCTTGCAACCCATCTACGAAACATCCGCAGACAACCTGATCCCCACTTGGCATCCCTGGCCCAATGAAAATGTCCTGCTGACATTCAGTCGGCCATCTGCCGTTGAGGGCGAGACGGTTACGATCAAACAAGTCGAACATCAAACATCCGTTGGACGCCGACAACGTAATACAGATCTCACCATTGAGCTTGAATCCAGCCTGGCAACTGAATTCAAGATTGGCATCGACTCCCGTGCCAAAATCCTTGCAATCGTCATCGACAATCGCCAAATTCCGATACGCTTTGATGAAGGACAATTGAGTGTCCCCGTAGGTCCAGGAAATCAAACAATCAAAATCTCCTGGAGCACACCAACAAAGATCGAAACACGCATCGAGACCGAAAGGATCGCATTGCCGTTGCCTGCTTCGAATGTTGAAACATCCATGGACGTGCCGGAAAGTCGATGGATTCTGTGGGCAACGGGGCCGAGACGTGGGCCCGCCGTTCGTTTTTGGTCCATTCTCGTCTTTGCAATAGTCGCAGCGTTGATTTTGGCAGGACTTCCCTTATCTCCGCTCCATCGTCTTGAATGGGTTTTACTCGCAATCGGCTTAACCCAAGTTCATTTGATGGTGGCTTTATCTGTGATTGGCTGGCTGTTTTTGCTTGCCTGGCGAGGTAAGCAAGATCCCGACAAGATCCATTGGGCTGCTTTCAATCTGCTGCAACTGTTGCTGATCGGCACGACCGTTGTCGCGATGGTCAGCCTAACAATTGTGGTGGGACAAGGCTTATTGGGTAACCCGGACATGTTTATCGAAGGTAACGCGTCCACAAGAACTCATCTCGTCTGGTTTCAACCGCTTACGGGACAAAACCTCCCACAGCCATTCGTCATTTCAATCTCAGTCTGGTTTTATCGACTTGCCATGCTCTGCTGGGCACTCTGGTTAGCGTCAGCCTTGCTCCGATGGCTCAGATTCGCGTGGACACAATTCAACCACGGAGCTCGATGGCGACGGAAGAATCCCCGTCATCCAACCGCGCCAGTCCAAGTCGAAGTCGTCAAATAATTGCTCACAAGCATTCGCGCCAGACACCAAGTCGCATCATGACCGCACAGATTCCCCTGAAGCCGGGAGTCTCCAACGGTGGAACAGGACCCTATATGCCCGTGCGACGCTTGAGGCTCGATCACCATTCTGTGTGACTCCTTCTAATCAAATCGGCTCGATAAATGTTCATGGCACGCAATCGGCCCCCGGCTCCTCCGAGTCAACAGGGCTTATCACCTCCCGCCAAAACTCGCAGCTCCCCCCCGGCTGGCGGCCAAACGATGTCCGAACACCGATCGACCGGCCAAGTAGGGAAGAGATCGCACCCACGAAGGGTGGACTCCTTAAAGCCGCAAAACGGTTAAATTCTGCTTCAACGCCGCTTTTCCAGGCTTTTTGGCGGGCATCAGCGCGTTAGCAGGCGTCAGAAAAGCGGAAATCCAGCCGTTCAAATCGCCAGAAAGTTGTTTGTTAAACTTCGCTGGTTGTGTAGGATGAACGTTGCACTCGCATCGGTACGCTGCCCAATCAATCAGCGACGGGAATTCAAAATGCTTAAATTTATTTGTTGGTCTACCGCTTTGTTTTTGGTAACAACTTGTATCAACTCAGCCCACGGTCAGTCTCGATTGATGGGTGACAAGTACACAATCTCAGTTGCCAACTTCCCCGACAGTTTTGGCGTCACCTACGATCCGGTCATTGTGCCAAGGGGTCAGGACTTCTTTGATTTTGACAGCATTGAAAATGATGGTGATGAATGGAATGGTGGCGTGCCTGTGGAACTCACCTTTGATGGAATTGAGGAACAGGCGGGCGGACTGCTTGTAAACGAACGGACCACTACTTGGGCTGGAAAAGATGGTGGAATTTTCGCCGTCCAAGCTTCAGGAATTGATGGCGAAACCGAATTCGATCTTCTGGACTGGGAAGTCGAAGGTGAAGTGATCGAATTCTCTTTCAAATCGGCAAATGGCGGTGCCTTGGCCAACGAAGCTAACGACAATAGTTTCTACTCGGTGTTAGGATTGGATTGGGCAAACTCCGACGAAGATGAAATGCCTTATTTCTTTGAACAAGGTTTCTATTTCTACTTTGGTAAAGACGGTGTTCCAACGAGTGGATACGCAGTTCAGTTGGAAGGAATCGGGCTACTGGTTGGTGAACATCCCTTCGACGAGTCAGTCGAAGAAGTGGTCTACATTGGTTACAGCCGCAATCAAGTGGAAGAGCTCACGAAGCCATATGAGGGCGGCTACCACATGACAGGCGGAACGACCCAACTCGATGCCGAGGCTTCCTGGAATCTCCTGTTGCAAACCGTCGGAATCGTTCCAAGCGGACAAAATGAGCTCTATTGGGGTATGTTAACTGAGCCACCTTCCGGTGACCCGATCGTTTTCGAAAACGGAGACACCGACCTGAACGGCGTGATCGATGTTCACGACATCGACCTTTTGAGTAGTGCCGTACGGGACGGGTTGGTGGAAGATCGTTTTGACTTGAATGACGACGGGAAGGTCGACAGCGTCGACCGTGGAGTTTGGGTCGAAGATATCATGAACACTTGGTTTGGCGATTCCAATCTGGACGGCCAATTCAATAGTGGCGACTTCGTCTCCGTATTCACAGCCGGCGAATACGAGGACTCGGATGCCGGCAACTCCACATGGGGAACTGGCGACTGGAACGGCGACAGCGAATTCGACAGTGCCGACTTCGTTCAAGCGTTCACAAAAAATGGATACGAAAGGGGTCTTCGTCCTTCCGTTGCAGCGGTTCCAGAGCCACAAAGCCTCGCAATCATTGGCTTAGTTTTGACCGTCGTTTCATTGCGTTCCCGACGACGACAGCCGTAAGCAGCCTAGTTGGAAGTGTGGAATCGAGAGAAATCAATTCCGGCGAGCGAGAATCGCTTCGTCAGGAGATGGCATCAGCCAGACGGTTATTCACCTGCTCGACCGCCTCGGCATGCACGGCGACGACGTTGTCGCGATTCTCCCAAGGGCGGTCTGGAAAACTCAACCGATTGGCATCCGCGTCATATTGGCCTAGGCGATAGCCCAAGTCACGAATCTGGCTAGCAAACTGATCTGCAGAGCTGTCGAAACGCTGTAAGAGGCGATCTTTCAACTCCATCACCCAGACCGGTGGATTTCCAACAGCTAATGACTTGATCGCTCCCTGAAAGGCCAGCGGTTCAGCGCCTTCAATATCAATTTTCCCCATCGCGTAGCGAGTGTCCCCGATCATGTCATCAAGCGTTACGCAGGGCACCATTTCGGACTTTTCAGCTTCACCGTCCAACGAGAAGCGGTTAATCAGATTGGCAGACTGCAGAAAACTTGCTTCACCACTCTGCTCGCCAACGGCGGCAAACATCGTCTTCACCTGCGTTAATCCATTGAGTTTCACATTCTCATTAAGACGTTGAAACGCAACTTTCCCAGGCTCGAAGGCAAGCACTTTCCCCTCCGCACCTACGCGAGAAGCGGCCAACAAGGTATAGACGCCAATGTTTGCTCCCACGTCGACAAACGCATCACCGGCACGTAAATACCGCATGGCAAAGTTACCATCGTCATAGTCGATCATGCCATTGGTATAGATCATCAACCCGCCACCTTGGCAATCGGGATAACAACGCATTTTCATGTCGCCGTAAACAGAGATATCCCATGGGCGACGCACCACGCGTTTGTAGGCTTGCCAAGCTACGGCCGTGCCAACAGCCCGTACGCGTCGGTCACGGTTGGCCGGATGTGACCAGACGAATTTCACAACGTCCAACGCGATCATGGATTACCTTTATTGCAAGCTGAGCCAACGGAGAAATGCTTCTCAGGCCAGGGAAATCTATGCCATTCCAGCGGAATACGGCCCAACCGTCCACTATACACGGAAATAGAATCTGCTGACGACTGTTTCAAAACGTGACGTTGGATCGGACCTGCAGCAGCTTCTACATCCGTTACGGTTGGTCCAAGCCCACCCGTGATCTATTGCTGCAGTCATCCCCCCTGCTCTCTCTCTTTTCCTCATCGCCACTGGCTCCGCCACTATCGTCGTTTCAATCATCCGAAACCGTCGATTAACACAACCCCAACCACCCGTTGGAGCATTGGCTGCGGCAAACACTATCTCAATTGAGCAGTTGCGATCGAGCTGGCTAGTTTGAAGGGTCACTTCGCAGCCTTACAAGCCGATCAAAACAGTTTTTACGTGCACCGCCCACGCAGCAAGCTTGCAGCAAACGAGGGGGAAACATGAGGCCTCTGAATCCATGAGGGTTCATTCAACATTCCCCCCAGCAGAAGGAAGAAGAACACCCATTACTCAGCCAACGACATTCGCAGTATTTCATGATCATTTCGGACGATCACGTGCTTGTTAGCAAAGGCCGGATGACACCAATTGACAATGCTATTTGCGAAACGTCGAACCCCATAGCCGGATTCCGTATCTGGTGTGATCAGTTTCGTACGATCCACCTCCTCAGGACCTTCCGGGCTGAACTTGACGATCAACAATTCGCCCTCGTCATTCATCATAAAATACCGATCGCCATTTGCGACGAAAAAGGCGGATCCCCAACGCCCCTGACGAGTCAGTTTGTCATTCACCCACAGTCTTTCGCCCGTCTTCAAATCGAGCCCACGAAATTCGCCGTAGCTACACGTACCGTAAAAGTAATCTCCCTGAATGATTGGTGTCGTGATCATCGCATGCAATCCATCGGTTTGCTGAGGTCGTTCACCTGTACCTTGGATGTGCCACAGCTGCTTGGCCGTCGGCTGATCGTCGGCTAATTCCACCAGCACGGATCCGCTGTAAAAAGAAGAAACCAAAATTTTGGACCCGCTTTTGACCGGCGTTGCAATCGACATACCGCTATTCACCTGTGTGGGAATCTCCCAATAGATTTCCCCGGTTTGCGGATTCAATGACCGCAAGAATTGCGGATCCCAATAAATAAGTTGGCGGGTGCCGGCATGTTCGTAGATCACGAACTGGGAATAGCCTAACTCATAATTTGCGGGCAATGCGCTCCACACTTCCTCGCCCGTCATTTTGTTGAAAGCGCGGACTTGATCGCTGTTCTTTCCGCCTGTCGCGAAAATCACCAAGTCCCCATCAACAATGGGTGCTGTGGAAGTTCCGAAAACGGGCAGCAACAAACCGTACTCTTTGCGACTGTCCTTCGACCAGATTAATTCGCCTGTGTTGATATCCAAGCAACGAATGTGGCCAACCGATCCCAACGTGTACACTCGATCGCCATCGATGGTTGGAGTCGCTCGAGGCCCGGTTCGATAGGATCCCATGACCTCACGATAATGCGTCTCCCAATCATTCGTCCACAACGTCTCACCCGTTTTCTCATCAAAACAGATGACCCGTTCGATCGCTTCGGCGATTTCCGTCTCCGGCTTCGGCCGATAGTCCATCGTGATCACTTTCCCATCGGCAACAACCGGTCCTGAGTAGCCCGACCCAATCGGTCGCCGCCAACTAACTTTGAGTCCATCATCAGGAAACTTCTGCAGGATTCCTTGCTCATGCCAAACGGCGAGTCGATCCTTGCCGCGCCATTCAAGCCAGTCGTCAGCACGCAACGGACCAGCAAGCAAACAACCTGTCACTAGCGACAAGCAAAGCAATCTTCGTTTTTCTTGGATCGTATTCATTCGTTCGATAGACTCCCAATGGGTCCAGAGGATTGAACTTTGGCCTGATATGTATCGCCTCATGACTTATTTCAACGGAAACCTTGCCAAGAGACAATCCATCTTCGTAACAAAATGCCTTCCAATTTCAGCTCAAAAGAATCTTGACTACCGCGGCTTCAAACCTTCCCGTGCAAGGCACTACGATCCTATCCAAAAGGATTCAGTTACTCCGCCATCATCGTCAATCGATCTGATCATTAAGCGAAATGGCTGAGTTAGGAGATTGCCGTGGATGCCAGCAGGCCAGCGTAACACGGATCATCCTTGAATAAATGCGGAAACAGCGATTGCCCATGTTGCCGACAGCGAGCCTTGCTGGCCAACAGAAACACGAAGAATCCCCAAATTGCAGCCACCATGCCTACCATACGAAAACTGTCAGACGGGCGGTCTGTATTCCTCAACTAATTAATCGCCGCATACAAAGGCTGGAAAGATCGCCGCAATGATCCAACCCGATCCATTCGATATGACGATGACACACTGATAGACGATGAAGCCATCCAACGAGCCATTGATTTAGCGAACGAAACAACATTTGGTCTCAATTGGCAAAAAGGAGAGGTGGCGTTGGTCGATAATCTTCGAGTCATGCACGGACGAAAGCCATTCACGGGCCCCCGGTCTGTCTTGGCTTCACTCGCTGCGGCTGACAATCATGAGGGCAACCTTCCCGAATGACTTGCAGGCGAACAGACAAGCTGTCATCTTTTCTCGCGATCAAAAGTATTGTCTCACCTCATCGAATTCCACATCCGACGGATCATCCTGAATTATGGCATCGGCCAACTCGTCGAATCCCAGCATTCCGCGGATCGACAGCGAACTGCCAGTGGTCACGGATCTACCGCGGCACGAAAGCCCTGGTCACCTGATCTATCAGAGCAGCGCAAGACAGAAAGTTGTTCAAATTGTTTGGCACTCGCCCCAGATTCAAAAATCAGCAAAACGCCACTCTGCTGCAAAGTCGCGATCCGGCCTACTTTTGTTAATTCGCTGTAGCATAGTCTGCATACCCAAAATACGGCCCAAGTGAGTCAACCCCGCGCACCTTTCTGCCCCTTGAGAGGGGCGGGCCGTCTCTCGATCAAATTGACTTGCGATCGCTGTTCACTTAAGCTCTGGATCGGTGGATGCAACACAGTTGAGGGGTGTTTCACCTATTCTTCCGCTATTGGTACGACGGGGACACCGGGGGACGGGGACACCGGGGGTGGTGCGCGTCTCCAACACGAACTGTGAGCATCTCTGCCTTCCATCACAGGATGTCTTAAGAACTCATCCTTTCATCACGGGTAGAGTTGAATGCTCAGGAATCAAATTCATTCCAGACAAATTCGCAAGCGTCAAACATCGACAAGAAGAAGCTGTCGTTTCGAAAGGATTTCCTGTTTGGAGATTCTTGAAAGTCGAAACCTCCTCGCGAGCGATCTCATCGGCCAACCGCAAGTCACCGATTGGCTGACTCCCGCCGATCCGTTCGATGTGGAAGAACTTGAGCACGATAATTATGCTCACGATCTAAATCCCGCTCAGGATTTAAATTATCTTCACAAGTTAAACCACTCCCCCGATTGTTGCTGCGCTGACTGTCAAGGCGTTGAAATCGTCCCATCCAACGACACTCACGATCTAAATCAAATCCATGATCCAAACGGAGAATTTCGATTTGACAACGATCATTGCCAGCTCCCCAAAGAACCCGATTACTTGGTTCAGCGTGACAATGATTTCTACACAACGCTCGATGATGCAATTGAGGAGAAGCCCGGCTCCCAAGCTCGTTTAGAATCCGTTTACGGCATCAGCGACGAAACCTTGCATTCCATCAAGCAAAAGTTCGCGGAGCCCGATCAGATTCAACAATCGTCGGATACTCAGTCGGTAAGTGACACAGTGCCCTTACCCGACACATTCTTATTGCACAGCAATCCGACGGCCAGTAAGACCATTTTCCTTGACTTCGATGGCTTTACTGCCACGGGAACTTGGTGGAATTCCAGCTACGGCAACTCGATTGTTTCCCCCGCCTACGATCCTGAAAACGACGGTGCTGCGTTTTCCTCAACTGAGCTCGCGCGCATCCAACGCATTTGGCAACGTGTCGCAGAGGATTATGCGCCCTTTGACGTTGATGTGACTACCGAAGACCCGGGTGAAGCAGCCCTCGTCAATACGGGTGGAGGAGATACGGAATGGGGAATCCGTGTTGTCATCACAGTCGATGATTTCGCCAATTGCGGTTGCGGCGGCTTTGCCTACCTGGACAGCTTCAATTTTAATTATCAATCGACGAACGCAAGCGACACTCCCACTTACGTTTTCAATTCATCAGAGATTGGCGTTTCCGCGGCCATTAGTCACGAGGTCGGCCATACGTTGAACTTGACACACGATGGAACGACTTCGAGTAATCCGGTTCAACCTAACGCGAGCTACTACAATGGGCACGGATCAGGAGAAACCAGTTGGGGCCCGATCATGGGCAGCGGCTATTACTCGAATGTGACAACCTGGGATCACGGCGAATACTATGGAGCAAACAATGACGGGAGCGACGCGAACAATTCCCACGGACGCGACGACATCGATGTCATTGCAACGGAAAATGGTTTTGGATTACGCTCGGATGACCATGGCGACGACATATCCACGGCCGGCTCCGTAACTTATCCCAGCCTGAATTCTTCTAACTCGAATCTGATCGACGTTGCACTTTTTGGCATCGTCGAAGACCGCAATGATTCAGACTTTGTCAAATTTGAAACGGCTGCAGGCACCGTTGATCTAACCATCGAGTCCTACACGGGTCGAGCACTCATCTCAAATGGGGATTCGACCTACTCCACTGCAATTGAAAACACTTTTTACTCCACAACACCACAAAACAATCAAGGCAGCAACCTCGACGTACTGGCAACGCTGTATGACTCCACTGGAACTCAAATCGCCACCTCGAATCCAACCGGATTGAGCGCCAGCTTTTCGGAAATCAGCTTAGCAGCAGGAACTTACTATCTTGGTATTGAGGGCAGCGGAGCGGGAGATCCGTTTTCATCCACGACAACAACGGGCTACACAGATTACGGCAGTATCGGACAGTACTACGTAACCGGAACGGTTCACCCCACCGATCTTTACTTGAGTGTTAGTGCAACAAGTGCAGACAACGACGAAGGTAGTGCGGGCACTACGGCCTATAATTTTGATGTACTGATGACAGAGGCTCAAAGTGAAACGGTCACAGTGGACTGGAGCGTAACCGGTTCAGGAACATCGCCGGCTGACGCTGCGGACTTTGGTGGAACGCTTCCTAGTGGCCAAGTGACTTTCCAGGCTGGAGTAACGTCGGTCCCCATTACAGTTTATGCGACAGGTGATTCAGACCTCGAAGCCGACGAGACATTCCAAGTGTCCCTCAGCAACCCCACGACGGGACAAGCATTCAACGGAGCGTTTGGATACATCCGAAGTGATGACGCTGAGTTACAGGGTCGAGTCTGGAACGACCAAAATAATGACGGCAACCCAAACTCAGGTGAAACCGGAGCGGCTGGCATCACCGTCTACCTGGATGCAAATAGCAACGCCTCACTTGACAGTGGCGAAATCACCACCGTCACTGATGAGAGTGGCGACTATGTCTTTTCTGTTTCGCCAGGTGACTACTCGATTGGCATCAACCCATCCACAAATCAAACCCAGACATTTCCTAAAAATGGAAATGGCGAGTTCGACCCCGATGATTATCCAACGGGGACGGTCCTCAATTCAGTCGATTCCAGTCTCACATTCACCGCCATCGGAACGGGAGTGAGCAATGCCAATGTAACCGCCTACGATGGCATTTTCACCACGACTGGCACACACAACTTCGGTAACACATGGAATACTGAATTGTGGGACACCGACCCAGCAACGCTTCGCATCGACTTCGTCCAAGACATCAATGAGGTCAGCCTTGACTTCATTTCCGATGACAGTTCGGACTACGGACACATGCGAGCTTACGATGCGAATGACAATCAGCTAGCCGAAGTCGCAACCGACAATCTTGGATACTTTGATGTCGAAACAATGACGATCACGCGAGCGGCGAACGACATCGCCTACGTACTTGCGTCCGGCCGCAATGGTCAATTCGGCGCATTAGACAATTTGAAATACAGCTTCTCCGGCCAAGGCTCTCCGGTCTCGATTCAAGTCTCTGTGGGAACAGAGATCGCCAGTTCGAATGATTTCGGCGTTTACATGACGACTCCACCGGGCTCTGTTTCGGTCAGTAATCCCTCTGGCGCCACCACCAACGAGACAGGCAGTGCGGTCAGCTTTACCATCGAGTTAGATTCCGAACCCACCGCAAATGTTACCCTGCCGATCAGTTCCAGCGACTCGACCGAAGGCGACGTGAGCCCCACGTCAATCGTCTTCACCTCGTCCAACTGGAACGTGCCGCAAACCGTGACCGTCACCGGTGTCGACGATAACCTCGACGATGGCGATGTGGACTACTCAATCGTGATCGGAGCCGCGAGTTCCAGCGATTCGAACTACAGCGGCATTAATCCAGCCGATATCAACCTCACCAACCAGGACGATGGGGATACGGCAGGCATCACGGTCAGCAGCCCTTCGGCTTCCACCACCAACGAAACGGGCAGCACGGTTAGCTTTACCATCGAGTTAGATTCCGAACCCACCGCAAATGTTACCCTGCCGATTAGCTCCAGCGACTCAACCGAAGGCAGCGTGAGCCCCACGTCAATCGTCTTCACCTCGTCCGACTGGAACGTGGCTCAAACCGTCACCGTCACCGGTGTCGATGACAACGTCGACGATGGCGATGTGAACTACTCAATCGTGATCGGAGCCGCCAGTTCTGACGATGGAAAGTACAGTGGTATCAACCCAACCGATATTAACCTGACTAATCAGGATAATGAAACGCCTGGCATCACGGTCAGCAGCCCTTCGGCTTCGATCACCGACGAAACGGGTAGCACGGTCAGCTTTACCATCGAGTTAGATTCCGAACCCATCGCAAATGTCACCCTACCGATTAGCTCCAGCGACTCAACCGAAAGCAGCGTGAGCCCCACGTCAATCGTCTTCACCTCGTCCGACTGGAACGTGCCGCAAACCGTGACCGTCACCGGTGTCAACGACAACCTCGACGATGGGGATGTGGACTACTCAATCGTGATCGGTACCGCGAGTTCTGTCGATGGAAAGTACAGTGGTATCAACCCAACCGATATCGACCTGACGAACCAGGACGATGGGGATACGGCAGGCATCACGGTCAGCAGCCCTTCGGCTTCCACCACCAACGAAACGGGCAGCACGGTTAGCTTTACCATCGAGTTAGATTCCGAACCCACCGCAAATGTTACCCTGCCGATCAATTCCAGCGACTCGACCGAAGCCAGCGTGAGCCCCTCGTCGATCGTCTTCACCTCCTCCAACTGGAATGTGGCTCAAACCGTCACCGTCACCGGTGTCGATGACAACGTCGACGATGGCGATGTGAACTACTCAATCGTGATCGGAGCCGCCAGTTCTGACGATGGGAACTACGCTGGCATCAACCCAACCGATGTTAATCTGACGAACCAGGACGATGACGACAATCAATCCCCCATAGCCGTTGCGGACGCGGTTACGGTCAATGAAAACGAAACCACATCGAATCTCGAAGGTGGTGCACTTAGCGTCCTAGCAAATGACACGGATGGCGACGAGCAAACTCTGACGGCAGTGCTTTTGGGCTCGCCTGAAAACGGCAATCTCCAATTCAACGATGATGGTACTTTCACCTACACGCACGATGGCTCAGAAACAACAAGCGACAGTTTCACCTACCATGCTAACGATGGGAGCAACGATTCGAACATCGCGACGGTGACGATCACCGTCAATCCGATCAATGACGCGCCGGTCGCAACCGGTGAATCCTATGACCTCAGTCAAGACACCACTTTTAATCCGACGGCTCCTGGACTCCTCAGC